>MAAG01000107.1:31672-38827 GCA_002163065.1 Arcobacter sp. 31_11_sub10_T18 | reverse complement strand
GTTCAAGAGGTTAATCTAAAGGAATTTTTTCTAAAAGCAGATATTCTTGAAGTGAACAAATACAACGAAATACTTACTGTTGAAGATGAGATTAAACTTAGAAAAATTAGAAGTATGATTAGGGCGAATACTGTTAGGGATATTATAAGTACTGAAGATTGGTGGAGTTTATCTACAAATAGAATTGAAGCCTTAAATAAAGTTCATCACTTTGCAACCAGAGAAATTTTATCTTTAGAAAAAAAATTAGAAACGGATGCGTACATGGCGCAAGTTTTTAGTTTGAGTTTTTTATTCGTGTCTTTCTTAACTCTTATAAGTCTATTTTTTGTTTTAAAAAATATTATTTTTAATGAACAAAAAAGTTTTAATAAAATCAGCAAGCAAAAAAATATTTTTGATGTTTTAAGTAAAACAAATAATATGTTACTTAAAATTTCAAGTGAGAAAAAACTATTTAACAAAATATGTAGTTTGATAATTAATGATGCCCAGTTACCCTTTGGTTTTGTATGTAAATTTGATAAAAATGCAAATATTGATGTGCTATTTAGCGAAGGAGTAGTAAAGGATTATTTAAAAAATAAAATTGATATTAAAGGTAAAGAGAACAAAGAAGCAGGACTAGCAAGAACTGCGTACTTAAAAAAGAAAAATGTGATTGTTGATTCATTAAAAGACAATAATACATCAATCTTAGCGTCTGTTTCTAAACTTTATCAAATTAACTCAGCAGCAGCATTTCCTATATATAAATTTGGTAAAGTGCATGCGGTTATGGTAATTTATTCAAGTTATGTGAATTATTTTGATGCAGAAATCGAGATTTTATTTAATAATTTAATTCATGACCTTTCACATGCATTAGAAAAAAATGATTATGAAAAGATTAGATTAAAACAAGAAAATGAACTTCGAATTGCATCTTATGCTTTTGAATCCCATGAACCAATGATTATTACAAACAGCGATGTTGAAATCATTAATGCAAATAAAGCATTTTGTAGTACCAGTGGTTATACAAAAGAAGAACTATTAACAAAAAACCCTAGGTTATTAAAGTCTGAAGCGCAAGACAAAACTTTTTATAAAAAAATGTGGGCCAAAATTATTAAAAAAGGTGTGTGGACAGGGGAACTTATAAACAAAAGGAAAAATGGTGAGCAAGTACCTTTTAGAGCTACCATCACTGCAATTAAAAATAATGATAATGTTGTGACCCACTATATTGCCCAATACATAGATATAACAGAACAGAAATCAAAACAAAAAGTTTTAGAATATCAAGCAACACATGATGCCCTCACTGGTTTACCTAATCGACTTCTATTACTTGATAGAATCACACAATCACTTGCAAAGGTTTCTAGACATGCTGTTGTGGGAGGTTTGGTATTTATTGATTTGGACAACTTTAAAACAATTAATGATACTTTAGGTCATGAGATAGGTGATCAACTTTTAATCGAAGTTGCATTAATGTTGAGAAAAACTATTAGAGAAGAAGATACTGTTGCTAGAATTGGTGGAGATGAGTTTATTATATTGGCTGATTGTATTGGTAATGATACAGTGGAAGCAAAAGAAAATATGCTTATCTTTGTGAATAAAATCAAAAATGCGTTAAATAGTATTACTAAAATTTCTGGACACATAAACATCTCAACTCCTAGTATTGGAGTGACATTGTTTAGTGATGCTTCAATTGGGGTTAATGAGATTATAAAACAAGCAGATACAGCTATGTATAATGCTAAAAAGGCGGGGAAAAACTCTATAGAGTTTTTCTAGCCAAATATTTTAAGGGCATTGTTTAAATCTTCTTGGGTGTCTATTCCAAAAGACTTAGAAATAACTTCAACCATTGCAATCTTTTTTTCGTTGTCAATTGCTCTTAGTTGTTCAAGTTTTTCAATATTTTCTATTGATGAAGATTCTAGGTTACAAAAATTATTGAGTGAATTTTTTGTAAATCCATAAATACCCAGGTGACCATTATATGAGGACTGTTCATAATGATCTCTATGATAAGGTATTTTACTTCTAGAAAAGTAGACAGCATTATTTTGCGAATTTAATAACACCTTAACATGATTTGGATCATCTGCAAGTTCTGAAGAAATTTTTTTATAACAACTCACCATCATTATATCTTCGTTTCTTATGCTTGCTTGTTTTACTCTATCAATAACTGCACGAACTACCTCTGGTTCTATAAAAGGCTCATCACCTTGCACATTAATAACAATATCATTATCTTTTAAATTTAAGATATTTGCAGCTTCATTAATTCGGTCAGTTCCACTTTGATGTTCACTTGATGTTAATACTGCATTGATATTGTGTTCTCGTGCAAGATCAATGACAATTTGAGAATCAGTTGCAATGGTAACATCATCTAGTGAGCTAACTTGTTTGGCTGTTTTAATTACCATTGGTAAACCTAGAATATCTACTAATATTTTATTTTCAAATCTGCTAGAATTTAATCTGGCTGGTATTATTATCATTTATAATCCTATATTTTATTTATATATTTCTCAACTTCTATTTCATGGGGAGCATTATAATAAAAGTTGCTCCTGTATTGTGGTTTTTTACTTCTATGCTACCTTTAAAATGCATTTCAATGATGGTTTTACACATATACAATCCAAGACCCACTCCATGTTGAACTTCTTTAGTACTAAAGTAGGGTTCAAATATTTTTTCTTTGATATCCTCACTAATTCCCCCTCCATTATCACTTACTTCAAAATAAATGCTATCGTCAATATGATATTCTTTTAATTTAATGACGCCTAATTTTGTTTTATTTTTAAGAATAGCCTCTTTTGAATTAATTAGAATATTCACTAGTATTGTGGCCAATTCATTGGAATAGGTTTCAAAATCAGGTGTATCCATAGTATCTTTTAAAAAGTCTATATCTTCACTTTGAGGATCATTTTTAAAAATCTTAACTGCTTTTTTGATGATATCAGAGGGGTTTGCTTGTTTTTTTTCACTTTTTAAACTCACAAAACTTTGAAAATCTTCAATTGTATTAGATAAATCATCTGCTGTTTGTTTAATACCATTTAAGGTTTTGATTAAATCATCCTCATTTAAACCTGAGCCCATAGATATATCCAATTCAACTTTTTGTGCTTGAATAGAAATGATATTTAAAGGTTGTCTCCATTCATGAGAAACCATTTGTAAAGTTTCAGCCATAATGGCCAACTTCGATTGTTGTACTAAAATTTGGTCTTTTTGTTTGATTTGATCTTGTGCTTCATTTCTTTGAACTTCTAAAGCTTTTTTGTCATCTTTTAATAATAACTCATTAGTAATATCAAACATCAAGGAAGTAAATCCCGTGATGTCACCATATTTATTATACATGGGTTTTATTTTGACATTAACCCAGAAAAAGCTCTTGTCTTTTTTTGTTTTTTTAAGTTTCCCACTCCATTGTTGACCATTTTTTACTGTAGTCCACAGGTCATCATAAATATTTTGTTGCATATCTTGATGTGCCATTAAATTATAGGATTTTCCTATTAAGTCATCTTTGCTAAACCCACTTAATGAACTGTAAGCTTTACTTACTTTTGTAATTGTACCTTCATAATCCGTGTGACAGGAGATAACGTAAGAATCTTGTATCTCATCATCCGAAATTTGCTTGGTAATGTCACGTGCGTTTATAACAAAAAACTTCTTATTTAACATTAGAGATATTGTTATTTGTAGATAAACTTTTTGAGAATCTTTCCTTTGACAAACAACTTGAATTTCACTTTGATATTTATTGGTAATATTTTTTTCAACGAAGTTATTGAAAATGTCTTTTTGTGTGTCTATAACTAAGGATACAAAGGTTTTTTGAAGAAATTCTTCTTTTGAAAAACCCAAGATTGGGCTAAATGCATTATTAACATAAATAAATTTAGTGTTTTTATCAATAATTCCAATTCCATCCCAGGAGTTATTAACAATTTCTCTTAATTCATTATTGCTATTTTTAAGCTTCTCAATATCTTCAGACATATGTACCACCATAAATTAAATACACGTAAGTAAATGATTATAATATAATTATATTAATAGCCAATTAAATTTAAAACTGCTCACAGTTTATGTGACTATAATATCTTCTCAAATAAAAGGACATGATTTATGCAAGATAATACAGAGGTAAAAACAATAACCGTTATTGATACATTTGGTTTTTTATTTAGGAGTTTTTATGCACTCCCCCCACTTAAGTCAAAAACAGGTTTTCCCACTGGATTATTAACAGGATTTATGAATTTCGTTTCAAATATTGGTAAAGATTTTGAAACAGATTATATTGTTTTTGCTTTAGATTCAAAAGGTAAAACCTTTAGAAATGATATTTATCCTGAATACAAAGCGCATAGACCAGATGTTCCTGAAGATTTAATCGCACAACTTCCTGTTGCAATTTCATGGATAGAAAAGATGGGATTTAAAACTGCAATTAGAGATGGCTTTGAAGCAGATGATATTATAGCATCCATTGCTCATGATGCAGTTTCTAAGGGTCTAAAAGTTAGAGTTGTAAGTCATGATAAAGATTTATACCAACTAATAGAAGATGATAAAGTATTTTTATTTGACCCTATTAAAAAATCAGTTGTTAATGAATCAATTTGTTTTGATAAGTATGGTGTATATCCAAGACAGTTTACTGATTATCAATCACTTTTAGGTGATAGTGCAGATAATGTTCCTGGAGTTAAAGGTGTTGGTGCTAAAACAGCACAAGCTTTAATTGAGCAGTTTGACAACCTTGATGATATCTATAAAAACATGGAAGATATTCCAAAACCAAGATGGATTAAACTCTTGGATGAAAATAAAGAGCTTGCTTATATATCTAAAGAATTGGTAACCTTAAAAACTGATATCCATGTAATAGATTCACTGGAGACCTTTACACTTCCAGAAGAAAATCCAATACTTAAAATTGAAGATATCCTAAATGAATATGACTTGCAAAGAATTGTTCAACGTGTTCACGAAAATGGATTAAATTACAAAACCAATGTTCCCTCTGGAAGTAAAATACCCGTGAAGATAATTGAAGAAAAAACAATTAATTTTGAATCTGTTTTACTTGATACTGAAAAAAAGTTACTTAATATTATTAATGCCATTCCCAAAGACTCACTGGTGGCTTTTGATACTGAAACTACAGGAGTAAATACTAAAACAGCAAAAATTGTTGGGTTTTCTTTTTCTTACGAAAAGAACAAAGCATATTATGTGCCAATTGCACATTTTTACTTGGGAGTGGAAGATCAAGTTAGCCTTGAGTGTTCAAAAAATGCAATTTTAAGTTTAAACAAACACAAACTTATTGTACAAAATTATAAATATGATTATGAAATCGTTAAAAATAACCTTGATTTAGAATTAACTTTATACGCCGATACAATGTTATTGGCATGGTTATTAAATCCAAGTGCTAAAGTTGGTCTGGATTTTTTAAGTAACAAGTATTTTAAACATAAAATGATACCTTTTAAGGATGTTGTTAAAAAAGGTGAAGACTTTTCAAGTGTTGATATTTCTAAAGCTTGTGAATACGCGGCTGAAGATGCATATTTAACACTTAAAATATATGAAGAGTTATTATTGGATTTCAAAAAAAATGAAACTGAGTTTTTAATTGATGAAGCTAAAAATGTTGAGTATGATTTCATTCATGTATTAATTTCTATGCAAAATACAGGTATTCAAATTGATACCAATTTTTTAGAAGAGTTAAAGCATAAAAACAGCAAACATATTCATGAATTAAGTTCGAAGATTCATGAGCTTGCAGGTGGTGATTTTAATATTAACTCTCCTAAGCAGCTGGGTGTTATATTGTTTGAAACATTAAATTTACCTGCTCAAAAAAAGACTAAAACTGGATATAGCACAAATGAAGCAGTTCTTCATAAGCTGCTAGATAAGCATGACATAATACCCGCTTTATTGAAATATAGAGAAGCATTTAAATTACAGTCAACCTATATTGAACCCCTTTTAGAGCTTGGATTAAAAGATAAGAAAAGTAGAATCTTTACGTCATTTCTACAAACAGGAACTGCTACGGGTCGATTAAGTTCAAAAGATCCAAACTTACAAAATATTCCAGTGCGAAGTGAAGCAGGGCGTTTAATTAGAAATGCATTTGTTGCAAGTGAGGGATATACTTTAATCGGTATTGATTACTCTCAAATTGAATTAAGACTTTTGGCACATTTTTCTAAAGATGAAGCCCTTGTTGAAGCTTTTAATAATAATTTAGATATCCATACACAAACTGCCGTTAAGATATTTGGAGAAGAAAAAGCAAAAGAAAATAGAAATATTGCAAAATCCATAAATTTTGGTTTATTATATGGAATGGGAAGTAGAAAACTTGCTGAAACTTTAGGTATAACAACCAAAGAGGCCAAAGAGTATATTGAATCATATTTTAGGGCATTTTCTAGCGTTAAAGACTATATGAAATCTATTGAAGACTCTTCGTTAGAAAAGGGATATGTAGAGACTTTATTAAAAAGAAGAAGGTTATTTGATTTCGAGAATGCACCTGCTATGATGAGAGCATCATTTTTAAGAGAGGCTGTTAATACTAAGTTTCAGGGAAGTGCGGCTGATTTAATTAAACTTTCAATGAATGAAATTCATAAAAAGTATGCAAATAGTGATGAAATTAAAATGTTACTACAAATACATGATGAGTTAATTTTTGAAATTAGAAATGATAAAGTTGATTTATATTCGCAAGCATTAACACAAATAATGGAAAACATATTTACCTTAGATATTCCACTAAAAGTAAGTGTTAGTATTGGTAAAAATTGGGGTGAGTTAAAATAAATTATATTTTTGTTAATTAAAAAATAATTTTTCTTTGACAAATTAAATAATTTTTGGTAATATACTAAGTAAACGATTAAGAAAAGAGAAAATATCATGATGAAAAATATTAAAAACATTAGGAAACTTGATAATGCAAGGTTACTGGTTGTTAGTAGTGATAAAGAGATATTAAACACTTTAAATAACGAATTCGTTAATGAGTTTAAAAACTTTGTTCTTACTTCAGATTCGAATGAAGCTTTAAGCCTTTCTAAATCTGGTAAT
>MAAG01000107.1:981-31613 GCA_002163065.1 Arcobacter sp. 31_11_sub10_T18 | reverse complement strand
AATAACTATTAGTTCTCCTGCATTACCAAAAATTATTATTTCAGATGAATATCAGCATGAAAATATTATTACTGCAATAAATTGTAGTGCCTATACTTTTTTATCAAAACCTTTACGAAATAATGATATCAAACTAGCTGTTATTATGTGTTTAAACCAAACCAAAAGAGGTGATAAGATTGATTTTCAAAATGGAATTTATTTTGATGAATATCGAGATCAATTTTTTAAAGCAGGTGGTGCACTTTTAGAGTTTACAAAACTTGAAAAAGGATTTCTCAAACTTTTAATTGCTAATAAAGATAGATTAACTGAATATGATGAAATTGAAACTGTTGTTTGGAAAGGTAAAAATATGTCAATTTTTACTATGAGAAACATAGTAAATAAAATTAGACAAAAAACCTATTATGAGATTATTAGAAACTATTCAAACAAAGGATATGTAATTGATGATGTGAAATAATACACATTGATTAAAACAATATGGAAGAGCTGACAGTCGCAAAAGAAGAACTCGTAGAAATGTTTGAATCTGGAAGAATACTTGATTCTGGAAGAGGTTGGATGATGGACAATCATGAAGTAGAAATAATTGCTCTACATGAGGTTGATCCAAAATTTTTGCAAGATGTGACCAATGCAAAACTTTATAAAATAAAAATAAAAGGTAATAGATAATGTCAAATTGTCCTTTCTGTAAAAAGAAAATAGCGATGAGTAAAGCTTTTTGCTCACGAAACTGTAAAGAAAACTATTTTCAACTAATAGCTATACAAATTCCAAAGCCTTTTTTAAAAAGGATTTTTGTTTTCTGTACAAGTGAGCAAAGAGAAGTAGAAATTGAAAACTTTGCTAACCGTCACGGTTGGAGACTAGATCTTTTAAAAAATAAAATTGATGAATTGGCCATAGAATATGGATACATTGAATCTGGAACTTAATCTCGAAGAGTTTAAAGATACAATACTAAGTGAGTCAACCTTATTATATATTGAAGATAATGAGGATGAACGAAATGAAGCTTTGGATGTATTCACCAAAATATTTAAAAAAGTAATTACTGCTAAAGACGGTGTAGAAGCCACTAACCTCTTTCAACAACACTCTACTCAAATTAATATTATACTAACCGATATGGAAATGCCCAATAAAAATGGTATTGAGTTTATGAAAGAAGTTAGAAAAAAAACTTGGGATATCCCAATCTTAGCTTGTATGGAACTTGATAATCTTTCAATCTTGCCTCAAGTTATCAAACTTAAAGTTGCTGATTATATTTTCAAGCCAATTCAATGTATTACTGCTTTGAAATTGTTTAATTCCATACTAGAGCAAATACATCATGTACAAATCCTTGAAAAACAACAGCAAGAGTTGAGTCAATTTAAGAGTATACTAGATGATCAAACCTTAGTTAGTGAAACTGACTTAAGTGGAAATATTTTATATGTGAATGATATGTTCTGTGAAGTTTCTGGATACACTAAAGATGAACTTATAGGAAAGAATCATAATATAATAAAACATCCTGATGTTTCACCAAAAATCTTTGAAAAACTATGGACTACCATTGACAATGGTAAGGTTTGGATTGGAAAAATCAAAAATAAAACAAAAAATGGTTTAGATTACCATGTAAAAGCTACTATTTTTCCTATTTTAAATTCAAAAGGTGAAACTCAAAAATACATGGGAAGCCAATATTTAATTACCGATGAAGAATTAGAGAAGCAAAAACTCAAAAAATATATTATGTCTCAACGAAGTGAAAAAATAAAAAATGATCAAAATCAAAAAGAAATTATACAAATAGAAGTAGATAAAGCAGTCTCTAAAAATGCTATTCAGAACCTTCAAAAAATTGAACAGTTAAATTTTGCTGCAGAAGAAATGAAAAAAGAAATGTTAAGATTACGAACAATCAAAGAGCATGCTAATAAACGTGTGATTTCATTAGAAAAAGAAGCAAAAGCAAAAGAAGAGAAATATGAGGGATTACAAAAAGCTTATCAATTAAAAATTGAAAAATTACACGCAGCTACTACTCAAGCATATGAGAAGTTTGATGTTGTAGGTAAAAGAAATGATGCTTTAGAAGAGAAGTTTGCCAAAGCTCAAGAAGGTATTGCTGTGATGCAAGGTTATATTGATGAGTATCGATCTAAAATTGAAGACCTCGAAGATGTTATTAGGTCTCTAGAAGGTGATATAATTGAGTTAAAAGGAGAATAACCAAAAGGTTATACTCTTTTTAGTTTTACGTATACCATTCCTGATATGATCGCAAATATAGCTGAAATTAACATTCCCATCGTTAACCATCCTCCAAATAAAAAACCCAACTGAATATCAGGCTCTCTGAAGAATTCTGCAGCAATTCTAGCTATTGAATATGAAATACCATAAATCAATGTTAATTCACCGTTAAAGCTCTTTTTATTTCTATACCAGTAAAGAAGTGCAAAAATGACTACACCTTCTAATATCGCTTCATATATTTGAGAAGGATGTCTGAGTGTATTATCAACATAGATACCCCATGGAACATCTGTAACACGTCCTATTAACTCCTGATTAAAGAAGTTACCAATTCTTCCTAGTACATATGCTCCACTAATACCAAGAACTGCAATATCTGCTAAAAACCAAAATGAAATTTTATTTTTTCTACAAAATAAATATGATGAAAGTGCAAAACCAATAATGGCTCCGTGATAACTCATTCCTGAGATACCTGCATAAACTCCATCAATATAAGGATTAAATATTTGCCAAGGGTGAGTTAAATAATACATGGTATTACTATCATAAAAAAGCACAAAACCAATTCTTGCTCCTAGAATGACACCAATTTCACTCCACCAAATGTAGCTGTCAAATTTATCTTGATCAATTGGAATATTATCTTTTCGTATGATCCACTTAGCAATAAATATAGCACTTAAGAGTGCCGAGGCATACAGGATTCCATACCAATGAACGGCAATGTCTCCTATGTTAAATGCTACAGGATTGAAATTTGAGTATATGTTTTGCCAAAATTCCATTATAAAACCTCCGCTATTAATTCAATTGGATTTTTAAATACTACTTCTTTAACATCACTTACATGTAAAGAGTTTGTAATTTGCATTCTACAGGCACTACACTCAGCACTGACTATATTTGCTTTTGTTTCTCTAATCATGGCAGCCTTTGGCATACCAGCCGCACGTGCAAGATGATATTTTTCACTTTGCATGGTAACTCCACCAAATCCACAACATCTATCTGGATCACTCATTTCTGTCATTTCATAATTTTGAGAAAGTAATGCACGAGGCTCTTTAGATATACCTTGCATCTTTTTAGCATGACAAGGATCATGATAGGTGACAAGATCAGTGATATTTTTATTTTTACTTGTAAGCATATCTTTTAGTTTTGTATTGTCTTCTAGCCATTTTGTTGCCATTTGTACTTTTGGAGCTAGTTTCATGGCTCGTTCTTTCCATTGGGGTTGGTCATGTAAAAAATGTACCCAATCAATATTAATCATGGCACTACAAGTAGCTTCAGGAATTATAATGGCATCCACATCATCTGCAAAGGTTTCAAAGTAGGATATGTTTTTTTTCACCAAATGATCTACAGTATCAAAATCACCTGTAAAATACGCAGGTGCTCCACAGCATAATTGTTTTTTTGGAATCATTACATCAATTTCAAGTTTATTAAGTATTTTAACCAGTGAGTCACCTATATTAGTATAGGTATAATTTCCCATACATCCGATGAAAATAGCGACCTTGTTTTTAGTTTCACTTGTTTGCCATTTAGTTTGTGTATTTTGAATAAATTCAGGGTATTTATTTAAAAAGCTTGTTTTATCTGCAAAGGGTAAGGCTCTGTCTTTTTTTACAATTGGAAGAGAAAATCTTGGAAGTGCCGATTCTTTTTCTTTGTCTATTTTTAAACCACAGGTTTGAAAAACATATCCAAGTTTAGACATCAAGTCCATGATTTTTCTATGTCGTAAAAGAAAAAAGAATGCTTTTTTATACCAAGCTATTCCATATTTTTTTGCAATTTCATTTCTTACTTGCTCAATTACCATATCTGTTGGAATATCAATAGGACAAACATCCACACAGTTAGTACATAAAAAACATGTTTCGAATATTTCTTTGGCATTCATATCCAAGTCAATCTCACCATTTTTATATGAACCTAATAATTCTAAAAAGCCTCGGGGGCTTGTTGTTTCGTCTTTGTTGATATTAAAAATAGTACAGACTGGTTTACATTTTCCACATTTGATACAGGGGTCTGTTATATTTGTATAGTTAAATTTACTCATAATTATATAGTTTTACTAAACTTCCTTTTATTATCAGGTTGCTTTTTCAAGTATGCATCAAAAGGCATTACAATGTTTCGAATAAGCATGGTTCCTGTATGGCTTACTTGTATTTTATCATCATTTATTGAAATTAAATTTGCTTCAATAAATTCATCTAGCTCTTTTAAGTCTCCTTTAAAATAATCATTAAAAACTATTTTAAACTTTTCCTCAACTCTTGGTATATTTAATGAAAAATTACTCATGAGTTCCATGATCACGAATTGTCTGAGTTGATCATCTCTGTTTAGTTTGTAACCTTTAAATACGGGTAGTTTATTTTCATCTATGGCATTTTCATATGTTTTCAAATCTTTAAAGTTTTGAGCATAATAATCTTGACCATCTCCTATTGATGTAACTCCAATACCTATTAAATCTGCTCCAGCTTTTGTTGTATATCCCTGGAAGTTTCTATGAAGTTCACCTTTTTCTATGGCTTTAAATAGTTCATCTTCTGGTTTGGCAAAATGATCCATTCCAACCATTTTATAACCATTTGAAGTTAGAAAACTTATAGTATCTTGAAGTATTTCTAATCTTTCACTAGGGGGTGAAAATGTTTCTTCATCAAACTTTCTCATAGTTTTTTTCATCCATGGTACATGGGCATAATTAAATACTGCCAATCTATCTGGATTGAGTTTAATGATTTGTTGAACTGTTTGATGAAAAGTTTCTTTTGTTTGGAGTGGAAGTCCATAAATTAAGTCTATATTTATAGATTTAATTCCAGCTTTCCTTGCAATATTTACAACATTTTGTGTTGTTTCAAAAGGTTGAATTCTATGGATTTCTTTTTGAACTGCTTCATTTAAGTCTTGAACTCCAAAACTTAATCTATTACATCCTTCTTTTTTTAAGACATCCATATGTTCTTGGGTAAAAAACCTTGGATCAACTTCACAACTAATTTCTGCATCATTTGAAAAATTAGGGAAAGTTTCTTTTATCATTTTTAAAACGATTGCCAATTGATTTGCTGATAAAAAAGTTGGTGTTCCTCCACCGAAGTGCATTTGCGTTACTTGTCTATTTACATTTAAATGTTGTTTGATAATTAAAAGTTCTTTTTTTAGGTATTGAATGTAATTTTCTTTTTTTTCTTCTTTACTTGTAAAGATGACATTACAACCACAAAAATAACAGGCACTTCTGCAAAAAGGTATGTGAATATATAACGATAGCGCTCGAGAATCATCTTGATTTTTATAAAAACTTATTAAATCATGTTCAAAAAAATCTTCACTAAATTCAGGTGCCGTAGGATAACTGGTATACCTAGGACCTGGTTTAGCATATTTTTCGAATTTTTTAAAGTCGATCATTACTTTTCGTCTCTTTTTTGGTCTAACCAGACCATAATTCCTTTTTGCGCATGTAAACGGTTCTCAGCTTCTTGGAAAACCAAACTCTGCTCACCTTCAAATACTTCTTCACTTACTTCATAGTCTTTGTATGCAGGTAAACAATGAAGAAATATTGCATTTGGTTTTGCTCTTTTCATCATGTTCGAATCAATGATAAATCCCGCGAAGTCTTTAAGTCTTTGTTCCTTTTCATCTTCTTGTCCCATAGATACCCAAGTATCAGTAGTAACAACAGTTGCATCAGTTACTGCCTCTTTAGGGTCATTTGTTATGAAAAATTTTGCACCTGATTCTTTGGCATATTCATTTGCCTCATCTAAAATATCTTCTCTTACTTCATAACCCTTTGGAGTAGCAATTCTCAATTCAAAACCTAATTTAGCAGCCAACATTAACCATGAATGTGCCAAATTGTTACCATCACCCACGTAAGCAACAACAAGATTCTTGGTTAATCCAGCTTCCATAATTGTTAAGTAATCAGCCATTAATTGTACAGGATGATATTCATCTGTTAAACCATTTATAACTGGAACTTTTGAGTATTTTGCAAATTCTTCTATTTTAGAGTGTGCAAAAGTTCTAATCATGACCATATCTACCATTCTACTGATAACTCGACTTGTATCACTCATAGGCTCTCCACGACCCAATTGAATATCCGTTGAGGATAAAAACATTCCAACACCACCAAGTTGATAAATACCAGATTCAAAACTGACCCTTGTTCTGGTACTACTTTTTTCAAAAATCATTCCAAGAATTTGTTTGTGCATGTATTCTTTAAAAACTCTATTTTTCGTTTCGTTTTTAATTTTTACAGCAAGCTCAAGTATTTCCAGAATCTCTTCTTTTGAATAGTCTGATAATGTTAAAAAATGTCTCATTTTTATATCCTTAAATTATTAAAAGACAATATTATAGTGGAAAATTACTAATAAAGACTTGACTTAGGGCAAAATAAAGTCATTAAAAAATTATGTCTTACTTTGAAAAAACTTATTTAATTGATTTGCAAATTCTTGCGCATTTTTCTGATTAAATGGAGCTGGACCTTTCGTCATCTCACCACTGTCACGTATTCCTTGCATTAAATTTCTCATTGCCAGATAGTTTTTAATATTATCTTTTGTATATAACTCACCTCTGTGATCAATGGCATGTGCATTTTTACTGATAACTCTGTCTGCTAGTGGAATATCTGCAGTTATAACCAAATCATGACTATTAATTAGTTCGACGATTTTATTATCTGCTTCATCAGCACCAGCTTCAACAATCATATAGGTGATGTATTTGGACTTTCCTATATTGATTTTTTTGTTTGCAATAACAATAGTTTGTAAGTTTAATCGCTCAATTGCACGAAGTACAATGGGTTTTAATAGATTTGGAAATGCGTCACCATCAATATATAATATCATTTTATTAATCCTAGTTTATATTTAATATGGAGTATAATGTTTTTTTTATTAAATGTTTATACAATTAAAAATAATTTTAAATAAGGTGCTTATATGAATGAAATAATAGATTTAAGAAGTGATACCCTCACAAAACCAAGTATAGCAATGAAAGATTTTATGTTAAATTGTGAAGTAGGGGATGATGTCTATGGCGAAGATCCCACCGTAAACTTACTTGAAGAAAAAATGGCAAAACTTACAGGAAAAGAATCTGCTTTATTTGTAACAAGCGGAACCCAATCCAATTTATTGGCTTTATTATCACATTGTCAAAGAGGTGAAGAGTATATTTGTGGACAAGAAGCCCATTTATATAAATATGAAGCGGGTGGTGCATCTGTACTGGGTGGTATTCAAGCTCAACCTCTTGTATATGAGGACAATGGTTCTTTAAATTTAGAACTAGTAAAAAGTGTTATTAAACCTGAAGATAGTCATTTTGCAAGAAGTAAACTGTTATGTTTGGAAAATACTCACGATGGGAAAGTCTTACCTCTTAAATATTTAGAAGAGGCGCAACAATTTGCCAGTGAAAATAATTTATTGTTACATCTTGATGGAGCCAGAGTATTTAATGCTGCTGTTTCATTGAGTATAAAACTTGTTGACATTTGTAAATACTTTGACTCTGTTTCATTATGTTTGTCAAAAGGTTTGGGTGCACCTGTAGGCTCAGTACTGGTAGGTCCTGCTTCCTTTATACAAGAGGCAAGAAGATATAGAAAGATGTTAGGTGGAGGTATGAGACAGTCAGGTATTTTAGCGGCAGCTGGATTATTTTGTATTTCAAACAATATCAACGATTTAAAAAAAGATCATGACAATGCCAAGTTATTACATGAAGGATTAAGTACAATTGAGGAGCTTGAAGTTTTATCTTCAGATACGAACATGTTGTTTATACAAGTATCTCAAGACATTGAACAAGCTTTGCTTCAGTATTTAAAAGAAAATAATATTTTAATCTCAGGTTATGGGCAATTGAGATTAGTAACACATAGAGATGTGTCAAGTGAGGATATTCATAAAGTTATTGATGTATTTAAAGATTTTTTTAAAACTTCTTAAAATGTCATATAAATATAATATTACTGAGATAAAATCCCTTTGAAGTTAAACTTCGGGTTCAAACTATGTACAAATCCCTCCCTCGCTAATAAGTTAATACATAGTTTGAATTTTTTATTGATGAGTGTTTAATTGATTATGTGGCTTGACTTTGTGCTTCTATCTGATGAAATAAGTTTTTTACTTTTTTTTGATTGATGAATGAAATCATTAATTAAATCGGTGAGTTCCTTTTCATGTAAGTTTAGGGTTTCTCTTATGAGACTTTTTATTTTGTGTTTTTCGTGATTCAAATTATACCTTTCTACTAATTCTTACCAATTTAGTTTATCTCTTTTGTATTTACTGTTTGTGAAGAAGTAATCGTATATTAATTTAAAATCTTACTTTCTAGCTCTATATTATCAATAAAATCGTGTATCAAAACTTTATTCATTTTTATACTTTTATTTGTAATTAAGAGTATAAAATATACAAAATATCATACAAATGTTATAAGGGTTTGATATTATACGGATGAAGTTATACTTCAAACTCCAAATTGTACTTATTTACTTTCCTTCATAATAATTTAATTGAGTATAATTTGGCCTTGCTCTTTACTAATTAAAATAAATTAATTTTGAAATTCCTCTTCATAAACTATAATTTGATTTCTTCCTCTTTGTTTTGCTTTATATAAAGACTTGTCAGCTTTTTCAATAATAAGTTTACTTAATAAACGATTGTTTTTGGCTGCTGTAGTTAACCCAATACTCACAGAAATATATTTTGAACATTCACTTGTTTGATGTAGTATTTTAAGCCCTTGAATTTTAGAAAGAATATCTTCTGCTACTCGTATCGCATTTTTTGAACTACAATTTGATAAAATACAAACAAACTCTTCTCCTCCATACCTCGCAACCAAATCTAAATCTCTTTTGACAATATTTTTTAATACTTTACCAATTTTTTGTAAACATTCATCACCTAATTGATGACCATAGTAATCATTATATAACTTAAAGTAATCAACATCAATCATAAGTATAGACATGCTAAAGTTGTTTCTTTTTATGAGGCTTATTTCATTTTTAAGTTTAATATCAAAAGCACGTCTATTAGAGATACCTGTTAATGCATCACTTAAAGAGAGCCTTTCTAGTTGTTTTTTCTGTACATATACTTTTTTTGAATAATAATTGATTGAGTATGTGATATGCGAAATTTCATCATTTCTTTTATCGCTTAAAGTAATGTTTTCTCCATTGATTTTTTGTTGGACATTTTGATTTAATGTAACCAATCTTTTAATAATAATTGTATTAATATAATAAAGTATTCCAATTAGAATAAAAAAAGCCACAACAAAGTAAACAATCATAAGCTCTATTTGTTCTTTGGCTTTTTTTTGACTAGTTTTTGTATTTAGAATCACAGATTCTGCATATTTAATCGCCTCGTATTCCAATTCTTTTTCAAAATCACCTATTAAATTATTGACAAAGTTACCATGCCCTATAGCTCTACCACTAATTCTAAGCTCATCTAGTCTTAACTCCAATAAACCATCTTGTTCTAAATTATTTGCTTTTAGTTTTTTTGTGTAAGAATCTAGAGTATCAAAAGGTTTATTTTTAATATATTTTGTATCTTGCCCCAAGAGTGTAAATAGGGTTTTTTGTCTCAAAATATTTTGCCTCAAATTATTAAGTTTTCTAATGTTCAGTGTTTGATAACTTAACTTAACAATTTCTGCTAAGTGGACTCGCCAGTTATTGATAGAGATTTTATTTTCTATACTTTGATAGTAAGATACATCGTAAAGTGACAATATCTCTGTATTGATTTCATCTAATGTTTGAATCTTTAGTTCAATTTGTGCGTGTATTTTTGATCTTGTTTCAATTAAGGAATTAAGGGAATAAAGTTCATTTTGAATTACTTTTAAATTGTTACTTAAAAAAGAATTTGTTTTATTAAGTTTATTTCCAACTTGTTTTATTTGCTCAATTACATTTATAATATTGGTGTATGTTAATCTTCTTGAAGCTTGAGTTTTTGAGTTAATTAATTTTCCAGTGGAGTAAACCAAAAAATTTACATGTTTATTTACTTGAAAACTGTCAATAATTTTTGGAATTGAACGTGCATTAATATTGTCTAAAATATGAGTATATTCAACATGTCTTGAATAAGATAGATAAACGACAAAAAGAAATGAAAAAAGAAAAGTTGCAACAAGTAGTATAAATATATTTGCCAATGATTTTTTCTTTTTTAAAATTTTATTTTTCATTTGAAACTTCTTTAATTCTATTTTCAAGTTTTGTTTTAATGGTTCTTGTTTTGATAATATAATCTATGAGTATATTTGAAATGAGTCTATGTTTTGATTTTAAATAACTTATTTCTTTTGAATTTGAAAACGATTCATATCCATCTCCTCCATCAGCCAGATAATCACTGGTTACTAAAGTGTATTTTTCTGTTTTGATGAGTCTTTTTCCATGTATAAAAACAGATCTCACTCTACTCCCAACTTTTAAGTCTTTATTATATACTACATGCATTCCTGAAATATGAGGGAATCTCCCTTTTGATTTTTCTACCAAACTAAACCCATTTTCCAAGGCTTTTAGCAATTGAATACCCTTTACTTCAATTAATTTGACTTTATTTCTAAAAGGAAGCTCTTTAACAATGTCTTTGCGACTTATGGAGTGATTTTTTTCATAAACAGACTCACCTCTAATTGCTCCCCCATTTATTAAGGCAATTTGCGCCCCTGTATAGTCTTTTAGTGCGTCTGCTAACAAGTTTCCAAAAATACTCTCTTTTGTGCGAATTACTTCTCTGTTAGTGTTGATCTTATTTGTAAACGTACCGATTTTTTCTTGAAAGAGAAAATCTATTCTTTTTTGATATTGAATTATTTGTTCACGAACCACTTTATCTTCTTTAAAAGTTTCTAGGCTTATGAGTTTAGATTGAAAAGTTAGAACTTTATCATGGTTACGATTAAATGATATTTCTATACTTGAAACAATTCCCTTTTGAGTAATAAGGATATTTCTTTTATCTATTGGTTTGATTTGGTTCTTTTCTAAATTAAAGTGATCATTTTTATCTAAAGATAAATCTATAACACCTTCATCTAAAAGTTTCTTCGTTAAGGGAAAAACATTTGAAGGAAGTAAGATAATATAATGTGATTTTTTTTGACGTAGAAGTTTTGCTTGTTTTCTGATTGACTTTTCAATATTTAGTATTGAAACTCTTTTTAAGCCATACTCTTCAATAACATTTGGATTGAGTACTGAAATAATTCCAATTTTAATATGGGCCTTGTTTATTAAGAGATGACTATAAATTCCATCTATATTATTTTGAGTTAGTTGATCATATATATTACTAGCAACAAAGGGGAAGGCTGCTTCAAAGGAACGAAGGGAGAGTTCATCAGGAGAAAAAACCAATTCTCTTTTATTCACAGAAACGGCATCGGGTTCTAGGGTATTTAAGATGTCAATTATATGAACACCTTTATCCAAAGAAGACATTGAACTAGGCCCCAAACTATCTCCACCAAATAAAAATAATGTGTTTGGGTTTTTTTCCCTTTCTTCCTTCAATAGGGTGGCCAGTTTTGCATAACTGTTTTTTTTATTATCAAAGATATCTGTCATGCTTGCAGTGAATATTATTTTAAGATTATTTGAGGCAAAAGAAGAAGTATATACTAAACTTAATAGGAAAAAAATAAGGAAGAAAAAGAGTTTTTTTTGCTCATATAAAATCATGTGATACCTTTGATGATATCGATTGTAAATACAAAATTATATTATTAGAAATTTTCACAATCTATGTATTAAGATAACTATATTACTAATGATATTAATAAATCATAAATATTTTTTTTTATGTGAAATATTTTATACTAAAGGGTTTTATGAGTTAAAAGATTTTGAATAAAATAATTTGTTAAAAGAGGGTGTTTATTATGAAATAGTATTAATAATTAAATATGTAGTTTGGGTAAATAACATTAAAAGAAAAATGCGTGAAAATACTATCTCGTGGTTGACAAAATTGGTTGCGGAAACAGGATTTGAACCTGTGACCTTCGGGTTATGAGCCCGACGAGCTACCGAGCTGCTCTATTCCGCGATCAAATATATGAATATTAAATGGAGCTGATGAAGGGAGTCGAACCCCCGACCTGCTGATTACAAATCAGCTGCTCTAGCCAACTGAGCTACATCAGCATAAAATATTCATATGTATTATTAAATTATTATTAACTTAGTTAATAGCTTGCGTTAAACGCAAAGAATGGTGTCAAAAGAGAGACTTGAACTCTCGACCTCCGGCTTATGAGACCAGCGCTCTAGCCAGCTGAGCTACTTTGACGTATGTAACAACATTCTTAATTGGTTGCGGAAACAGGATTTGAACCTGTGACCTTCGGGTTATGAGCCCGACGAGCTACCGAGCTGCTCTATTCCGCGATCTGAGATGGATGGGGTAGAAGGATTCGAACCTTCGAATGCTAGCACCAAAAGCTAGTGCCTTACCACTTGGCGATACCCCATTCTTTTAACAGGGTGGAATTATAGTAAAAAATTATTTTAATGTCAAGGGTTTTTAGAAGAAATTTTATAATTTCTGCTACAATACAATGTATGGATAAAATGCTTAAAAATCTAGATTTTATAAGTGTTTTTTAAATCTAAATAAATTTTATAAACAAGAGTAAAATATGAACGCACATGAAAGAGTTAAAGAAGCAATTGAAGAAATAAGAAAAGGCAATATGGTAATAATGCTTGATGATGAAGACAGAGAAAATGAAGGTGATTTAGTTTACGCTGCAGCATTAAGCACACCTGAAAAAGTAAACTTCATGGCAACACATGCAAAAGGATTAATATGTGTCTCTGTTACTAATGAAACTGCAAATAGATTAGAACTTAACCCAATGGTTAGTTCAAATACTTCATCTTATGAGACAGCATTTACGGTTTCCGTTGATGCAACAACAGCTAGTACAGGTATTAGTGCAGGTGAGAGAGATGATACAATTAAAATACTCTCAAATCCAATAAGTAGAACTACTGAGCTGGTTAAACCTGGACATATATTTCCTTTAATAGCAAAAGGTGGCGGAGTATTAGTAAGAACTGGTCACACAGAAGGTTCAATTGATTTATGTAAATTGGCTGGATTTAATGGTGAAGCGGTTATTTGTGAAATCATGAAAGAAGATGGAACTATGGCTAGACGCGATGACTTAGACATTTTTGCACAAAAACATGATATGAAACAAATTTATATATCTGATCTTGTTGAATACAGACTTGCAAATGAGACTTTGGTTGAAAAAGTTGAAGAGGAAACCAGTGTCTTTTTTAACCATAAAGTTACTCAGAGAAAGTTTAAAGATCATTTAAACAATATTCATACCGTAATGCAATTTGGTGAAGTAGATGAGATTACTCATGTGAAGTTTCACGTAGTAGAATCTGATATTAAACTCTTTATTAATGATTCTAAGTTAAATTCAATGCTAAAAACAATTAATTTTTTACAGGCAAAAAGCGGTATATTAATTTTTCTAGAAAATAACGAAGAAAATAAAGACAGTGTAAAAGATTTTGGAGTAGGTGCTCAAATATTAAATAAGTTAAACGTTACAAAATTAAAATTACTTACAAGTGGTGGAAAACATTCTTTTGTTGGTTTAAATGGTTTTGGATTGGAAATTGTAGAAGAGATTCAAATAGAAGGATAATTTATTTGATATAAAAAAAGGGGAGGTGTGAATACCTCCCCTTTTTTATTGGCCTTTTTATATCTAAACTTGAGGACCAGCTGCTGTAAAATCAAATTCACTCTCTAATGTTAAGTATTTTTTGAAATTCTCAACATACATAGAAGCCAGTTTTTTTGCTTGTTCATCAAAGGCATTTTTATCTTCCCATGTATTTCTTGGGTTTAATACTTTTGTTTCAACACCATCAAGTGTTTTTGGTATTTCTAAATTAAAGTGAGCCATTGTTTCAAATTCTGCATGATTGATAGAACCATCTAAAATTCCATTAATACAAGCACGAGTATTTTTAATACTCATTCTCTTTCCAACTCCATAAGCACCACCTGTCCAACCTGTGTTAACCAAATAAACATTTACTTGGTGTTGATCAATTTTCTTTCCAAGTAATTCAGCATAACGAGTAGGGTGAAGTGGTAAAAAAGCTTCTCCAAAACAAGAACTAAAAGTAGCAACTGGTTCAGTAATACCTCTTTCAGTTCCAGCAACTTTTGCAGTATAACCGCTTAGGAAATAATACATTGCTTGTTCTTTAGATAGTTTAGATACCGGAGGAAGAATACCAAATGCATCTGCACATAGGAAAATAATATTAGATGGATGTCCACCCATTAAATCATGGGCATGATTTTCGATGTGTGAGATTGGATAAGAAACTCGTGTATTTTCAGTTTTACTATTATCTGTGTAATCAACAACACCATTTTCATCAGCAACCACATTTTCTAGAATAGCACCTTTTTTAATAGCACCAAAAATTTCTGGTTCAGATTCTTCTTTTAAGTCAATAACTTTGGCATAACAACCACCTTCAAAGTTAAAAACTCCCTTATCATCCCAACCATGTTCATCATCACCAATTAGTTTTCTTTTTGGATCTGTTGATAAAGTTGTTTTACCTGTACCACTAAGGCCAAAGAATAATGCAACATCTCCATCTTGACCAATATTTGCAGAACAGTGCATTGCAAGCTTGTTTTCCAATGGTAACCAATAGTTCATCATTGAAAAAACACCTTTTTTCATTTCACCTGCATACCATGTACCACCAATTATTGCTATCTTTTCTTCAATATTAAAAATAACAAATACTTCTGAATGTAACTTATGGCTTGCCCAACTTTTGTCAATTGTTTTACACGCATTGTACACAGTAAAGTCTGAAGAAAATTCATCTAAACATTTTTGTGTTTTTGGATTGATAAACATATTTTGGATGAAGTTAGCTTGCCAAGCAACTTCGGTTACAAATCTTACTGATTTTCTACTGTCTAAACTTGCACCACAATACACATCAGTAACATATAAATCTTTGTTACTTAGTTGTGTTTTTGTAGTTTTTAATAAATCTTCATATACTTCTTGTGTAACTTTTTTATTTACACTTCCCCATGAGATAAATTTATTTGAGGGATCTTGATTTACAAAGAATTTGTCTTTTGGACTTCTTCCTGTAAAAATACCAGTATCAATCATTAATGCACCAGTTGAAGATAGTTTAGCACCTTCATTTTCTACTGCATGATTTATTAATGTATCAACATCAAGATTTCTATACACTTTGCCTACGTTTTCAAGACCTAGTGAGTTTTTTATTTCAGACATATTTTTAATTTTCCTATTTATTTATTTAAAATATAGATAACAGTACACCAGCAGCAACCGCAGAACCGATTACTCCAGCAACATTTGGACCCATCGCATGCATTAACAATACATTTGATTTGTCGTATTCTTGACCAACTTTACTTACTACTCTTGCTGCCATAGGTACTGCAGAAACACCTGCAGCTCCTATTAATGGGTTAATTTGTTTATCCTTTGGACTAAGTTTATTCATTAGTTTTGCCATTAACACACCAGCAGCAGTTCCTGCTGAAAATGCCAATAATCCAATAACCATAATACCTAATGTTTCAACAACTAGAAACTTATCAGCTGCTAGTTTTGACCCAACACCTAGACCTAAAAATATCGTTACAATATTAATAAGTGAATTTTGCATTGTATCACTTAATCGCTCAACAACACCTGATTGTTTGAAAAAGTTCCCCATTGCAAATGCACCAATTAATGGTGTAGATTCTGGAAGAAAAATTATTGCCAATACCAAAATTAAAACAGGTAACAATAAGTTTTCTAATTTATTTACCTTTCTAAGTTTAGGCATTTTTATTTTTCGCTCTTCAATAGTTGTTAGTGCTCTCATAATTGGAGGTTGAATAACAGGTACTAGTGCCATATACGAATACGCAGCAACTGCTATTGCTCCAAGAAGTTCAGGGGCTAGTCTATTTGCAATAAAAATTGATGTTGGACCATCAGCTCCACCAATAATAGAAATAGCTGAAGCACTTTGAAGATCAAATCCAATGGCAACAGCTCCTACAAGAGAACCAAATATTCCAAATTGTGCAGCTCCACCTAAAATTGCAGATTTTGGATTTGCCAATAGTGGTGTAAAGTCAGTCATCGCCCCAACACCCATGAAAATTAGCAGTGGA
Organism: Arcobacter sp. 31_11_sub10_T18; assembly: GCA_002163065.1. Lineage (GTDB taxonomy): Bacteria > Campylobacterota > Campylobacteria > Campylobacterales > Arcobacteraceae > MAAG01. The sequence goes on along the minus strand of MAAG01000107.1, from coordinate 15,006 downwards.
AAGAATCCATTTGCAATACCCATATTATAAATGATTCCAAGCATCCCATCTTCACCGCCAATACCAGCTAGTGGAATGTTTGCTAAAAGACCTCCAAAAGCAATTGGAAGTAATAACAGTGGTTCAAACCCTTTTGCAATAGCTAGGTAAAAGAGTACAAAACAAATAGCAAACATGATAAATCTTCCCCACGTTTGCTCGAAAAAAGTCATTGCTCTCATATCTTCTTTATGTGATTCTGAAGTCATAACATCAACACTTGGATTAATGAGAGCATTAAGTCCTGTAGATTTATAAAATGATTCTAACAACTCTGGAATACTTTTAGAAACATATACTTTTTTTTCTTCTTTTACTTGTGGTGCATCATGACTTGTATCACTGCTTGCAAAAGAATTTAAAGTAAACATGCTAAAAAAAACAATTAACATAGAAACTAATAATTTTTTATTCATCAAATTCTCCGCTTAGCTAATCGTAGCTAAAGACTGACCTTCTTCAACAGCATCATTTTGTGCAACATTAATTGCTGAAACTGTACCATCACAAGGCGATTCAACGTCAATTTCCATTTTCATTGCTTCTAAAATTGCTACAACTTGACCTTTTTCAACTTTATCTCCAACTTTAACATTCATTTTCCAAACATTCCCGCTTACTGTTGCTGGAACTTCAGATGTACCTGAACTAGGTGTTGTGGAAACTTGTGGTGAGTCACTTGCAGGAGTTACTTGTATATCAGCATTACCTTCAGCAACTGTTACATTGAATTTTTGACCATCTACTACTACAGTGTAGTTACCTGTTGCATTATTCATACTTTTATTTTCTCCTAATTTACAATCTTTATCATCTTCGCATATTTCATCACTGACATTGTTTTTTCTAATGTTTAATGGGCTTTCACCTTTTAAAAATGCGATACCTTTTTCGTCACAAGCTGCAGCTATAAAAATATTTTCTTCACTTGTTTCTAATTTTTCTTCTTCAAGTCTCTTTTTCCAATAGCTCATGGTTTTTTTATCATCTCTATCAGCTATATCCAAAGGATTTTCAGTTGTTGGTTCTAATTTTAGTTTCTCAGATGCCAATTTAACAATGTCTGCATCAGGAGCAACTGGAGTTTTCCCAAAATAACCTAGTACCATTTTTCCATAACCTGGCGCGATTTGCTTCCATGGTCCAAACATAACATTTGCATAGGCTTGTTGCCAATAAAATTGAGATACAGGAGTAACAGAAGTTCCATATCCACCTTTTTCAACAACTTCTCTCATAGCTTTTATTACTTCTGGGAATTTGTGTAAGGTATTGTTATCTCTCATCATTTGTGTATTTGCAGTTAATGCACCACCTGGCATTGGTGAAAATGGAATGAGAGGAGAAACTTGAGTAGCTTCAGGAGGCATGAAATAATCTTTTAACTGATCTTTTAATACTTCTTGATATTTCAGTATTTTTTCTATTTCTAAACCACCTAGATCATAGTTTTGACCTTTAAGTGCATGTAACATAGTTAAAATATCAGGTTGTGATGTTCCACCACTAACAGGAGAGGCTGCTAAATCAATTCCATCAGCACCAGCTTCAAGAGCCGCTAAATAACAAGCAACAGAAACACCAGCTGTTTCATGTGTATGGAGTCTGATATGCATATCATTTCCAACGAGTTTTCTTGCCATTTTAATGGTATCATATATTTTTTTAGGTGAACTTGTTCCACTTGCATCTTTAAAACAAATAGAATCATAAGGCAATCCACTGTCTAAAATTTGTCTTAGGGTTTTTTCATAAAAAGCCACATCATGCGCGCCTGAACATCCAGGAGGTAAGTCCATAAGAGTAACCACTACTTCATGGTTTAGTCCATACTTTTTTATACATTCTGCACTATATTCTAAGTTTTGTACATCATTAAGTGCATCAAAGTTTCTAATAGTCGTGGTTCCATGTTTTGCAAACATTTTTGCATGCATGTCTACTAACTCTCTTGAACCTGTATCTAACATAACAGTGTTGATACCACGAGCAAGAGTTTGTAAATTTGCATCAGGACCAACGACTTGTCTAAATCTATCCATCATTTCAAATGCATTTTCTTGTAAATAAAAAAACAATGATTGAAATCTTGCTCCTCCACCAAATTCAAAGTGGGTGATTCCCGCTTCCTTTGCAGCTTCAACCGCTGGAAAAAAATCATCCATAAGAACACGTCCACCAAAAACTGATTGAAAACCATCTCTAAAAGTGGTGTCCATTACATCAATATATTTTTTTGACATTTATATTAACCTTTAAGATTGTTGTGATGTTGTATTGCTGCAGATATAGCAGCCATCTTTTTTGCAGTGTTTGAGGCAGAAACAGTTGTTTTCACCTTTTGAGTAGTTTTATTTTCCTTATCGGGAAAATACTTTGATATAAGCGCAGCTTGCGCTTTTAGAGCGAAAATCATAATAATTAAAAAGGAAAATACAATTCCCATTCCTAATATCATAAATTTGAACGCTTCAGCAACTAAATTTATTTCCATACTTTTCTCCGTGGTTACCCCGTAATAAGATATGGTATTCTATTAAAAAATTGCTTTATAAAAATTAAGTTTTACTTGTAAAAAATGTAAATTTATAAATTTAAAAAATTTTGTTTCCAAAATTGTAAATTGTTTCATCTAACACATTAATTAGTTCCATAATGTTCTCAGTAAGTTTCGTTATTTTAACTGACATATTGTAATCCTTATTAAAAATATGTCAAAATAATACAATTTTTTTATAAAACTATTGAATTATATTGCAAATTGTAATATAATCTAAAAAAAGGAGTTTTAATGTTACTTGTAAATGAAATAATAGAAAAGTTAAAAGACGTTTTAAGTGCAGATGGGAAGATTGGTAAAGTTTTTGACAAAGATGTAGCTGGTGCCCTTGGATTATCACAAGTTAATTTTGCAACAATGAAAAATCGTAGCAAAATTCCCTATGATAAAATCTTGGATTTTTGCGCTTTAAAGAAAATTTCTATTAATTGGCTCTTATACAATCAAAACCCAAACTCTCTTTTAGATTCAACAGATAAGTATTGGATCAAGTATTTTCCTAGTGTAAACGTAAGTGCAGGTGGTGGAGCATATGAGGATGATGATACTTATGAAAAACTAGAAGTACCGCCATATTTTATTAATATGTTGGGTGGTAGTGAAAATTTGAAAAATATTGATGCCATTAATGTTGTTGGAGATTCCATGGAACCTACACTAAATACAGATAATATAATATTTCTTGATATTTCCAAAAAAGATTTTGCAAAAGAGGGAATTTATGCTTTTACTACTACACATGGGTTATTTGTAAAAAGAATACAAAGAAGAGTGGATGGTAAGCTGGATGTAATTTCTGATAACAAAGAGTATCCTCTTCAAATCATTGATAAAAGTGACTTAAATATCTTAGGTAAAGTTATTGGTTCTTTTGGAATGGTTTATTAATTAGTTTTTCACTCTTTATAGAAGAGCTTTTGTATTATTTTTTGTAATAAAATGTTCAATCTCTTCTTGTGAAAAACCAACGACATAGATGGCATTAAACTTTATGTTGACTAATAGTTCTTTCATATCATGTAATGTATTGACAAAATAATCAACCATACTTTTATCAATTTGGGAGGTTTTTTTTGAAAAAATATAAGTCTTAGCATACTTGTATTTGTTTTTTAAATGGTTAATTTCAAAAACAGCAATACTCTCATCAATTTGTGACAAAATAAATTTATCACTATTCCCATATTCAATCATTTTAAAATACTTGTCAATAAATAATGGTTTAAATGACCTTAGTTTTTTAAGTCTATTGGTATCCACTTCATTATTTAAAAAAGCGTAAACTTCCAAAAAATGATTAATATATAAACTGGGAAGTTTTAGTCTTGAAAAATAGTTCTTTCCACATGAAAATGTTGTTTCAAATAGTGAATGTTCAACTAGATTTTTCACAGCATACTGGGTATGGTTAAAGTTTTTGTTGTTTGGGTAAATATTATTGAGTATTTCTTTATCTTGGCATATGATTGTATCAAAATTCTCAATGCTCTCCATCAATTCAATTTCATCATCTAAGTTATTTGAAATAAGTTTGATTTTTTCATCATTGTATTTAACAAATAAAGTCAAAAGTTCAAATGTGATTTTGTTACAGTAAAAAGCTTTTAGATCTTGATTACTAAGTTTAAATCGAATTAATTTTGAAATGGCATAGTTGATATTTGCCACTTGTATCCAAGCAATTTCTTTATCAATAATATCAATCTCAAAATCATAAATAATACCAAAAGCACCTTTTTTAATGGCAATTGGGATATCTTCTTCATTTTTTGCAATAAATAAATCACCTTCGTGAACCTTGTTGATATGTGTTTTGATTTTATAAACAAATGATATTGAAGGAGAATTTTTCAATTCTCCTTCAACCACCTCAATAATAGAAGAAATTCGCACCTTAGCTTATCTTTGTACCAATTTTTTTAGGTTTTTCTGGTCTTATTAAACATAATCCATCTTCATCTTTGGAAGCTAAAAGCATACCTTCACTTATCATTCCCATGAGTTTCGCAGGTTTCAAATTTGCAACCACACACGCTTGAGTTCCAACTAAGTCAACAGCTGAATAAAATTCTTTAATACCAGCAAGTATTTGTCTATTTTTTCCTTCTCCTAAATCAACTTGAAGCTTTAAAAGTTTCTTTGATTTTGGGACTTCTTCCGCTTCTACGATTGTCCCAATTTTTAGACTTGTTTCAAAAAATTGATCAATAGTTATTAGATTATCATCTTCAACTTCTTTTTTTATCTCTACTTTTTTCTCTTTAGGTTTTTCTTCTTTCACTTCTGGAGTATCTAAAAGTATTTCTTCAATTCGTGGAAATAATGGATCGATTTTTGTTATAGTTGTATTTCCTATTAATTCTTTATTTTTAATGAGTTTAATATAAGTCTCAGTGTTAATGCTAATTCCAAGTGAACTTGCAATTTTAGATATTTTTTCTGGTAAAACAGAATCTAATAAAAGAGAAACTTTTGCCATGATATTTGTAATTAAAGCAACCAGTGCCATAGCTTCTTCAGTTTTACCTTCTTTCATTTTTACCCATGGTTCATAATCACCAATTGCTTTATTAGCAATGGTTAATACTTTCCATAATTCTTCTAAGTATTTATTAATTTGCATGTTAAAAATGAGTTTTTCAGCACCTTCTAAAATAACATTTACTTCATCCAATTCTTTTTGATGAAATTTTTCTACGTTTGAGCTATCAATTTTAAAATCAAAATACTTACCACTCATGCCTATGATTCTATTAAGTAAGTTACCTAAATCATTTCCCAAATCTGAGTTTATTCTATCAACCAAAGCTTTTTGTGAAAAATCGCCATCTTGACCAAAAGGTACTTCTCTTAACATAAAGTATCTAAATGCATCTAGACCATATGCATCTGCTATTTCTTTTGGATCAACAACATTACCCTTACTTTTACTCATCTTAGAGCCATCTCTTGTCCACCAACCATGCGCTGCAATATGAGTTGGTAGAGGTAAGTCCAAACTCATTAAAAATGCTGGCCAGTAAATTGCATGAAATCTCAGAATATCTTTACCAACTAAATGAAAACCTGCAGGCCATTGGTTCATGTCTTTTTCGTCGTCACCATAACCCAATGCTGTAATGTAGTTCATTAATGCATCAAGCCAAACGTACATAACATGTTTGGGTTCATTCATGGAAGCAGGTAGTTTAACACCCCAATCAAATGAAGTTCTAGAAATAGATAAATCTCTTAATCCACCTTCTACAAAGTTAACAATTTCATTTTTTTTCGATCTAGGAAGAATACAATCAGGATTATTTTTATACCAGTCTAATAATTTATCTTCATAAGCACTAAGTTTGAAAAAATAACTCTCTTCTTTGACAATTGAAGTTGGTTTACCACAGTCTGGACAAAACTCTTCATCCACAAGCTGTTTTTGTGTAAAAAAAGTTTCACAACTTACACAGTAAAAACCTTCATAAGAACCTTTGTAGATGTCACCTTTTTTATGCATTTTTTCAAAAGCATTTTGAACACCTTTTTTGTGTGCTTCATCTGTTGTTCTGATAAACTTGTCATAAGTGATATCAAAGTCATCCCATAAGGTTTTAAATTTTCCACTTACTTCATCTGCATATTCTTTAGGTGTTTTTCCTCTGGCTTCTGCACTGTGTGCAATCTTTTGCCCATGTTCATCAGTACCTGTTAAAAAATATGTGTCCTTACCTATAAGTCTCCCATAACGAGCAAGCATATCTGCGATGATTGTTGTATAAGCATGTCCAATATGTGCTACGTCATTGACGTAATAAATGGGTGTAGTGATATATAAATTATTATTGTTTTGCATTTCTTACCTTATCTTATTAAAATTCAAATCCGCCACCTAAACCCTTATTCATGGATTCATATACGGCTTGTATGTATGATTGTCGAATATTACATTGAAAAAACTCTGAACATTGGGTACATGTTTTATATTGTTTTGAAACTTGACATTTTTTTAACTCTGCCATTCTCAATTCAAGTTTTGCTTCCCAATCATCGGGTTTTTTATTGTCTTGATTATGCATGTTTTGAATAAACTTCTTTTACTCTATTGATTTCATTATTAGAACCAAAAAAACATGGACTGGTATCATGAATATGCTCAGTTGGTATTTCTAATACTCTTTGTGTACCATCTATAGCTTGGCCTCCAGCATTTTCATAAACATGTGCAAAAGGAAATACTTCAAACAATTGTCTTAATTTCCCTTTTGGTCTGTCTGTTGTTCCTGGATAAGAAAACAAACCACCACCTTTTAGTAAAATTTGATGTAAATCAGGAACCATTCCTCCACTGTATCTGAGTCTGTAACCATCTTTAAAGATATCATCAATTAACTCTTTATGATATGGTGCCCAACAGTTTTGAGTTGATCCTGGAGCATTTAACTTCCCTTTTTCATTCAGTTTTATTTCATGGATAAAATTGAACTTACCTTTTTGCAATCGGTACATATCAACTTTATTTTCATATGAAATAACAAGCTCAACTCTAGGTCCATAAACAACATAAACTGATGCAACAATATTAGCGCCTGAAAAGTCATTTTCATAAATACCAAAAATTGAACCAACACTTAAATTTACATCAACCAAACTCGAACCATCAAGTGGATCATATGCAATTAAGTATTTTCCATTTTCATTTACATCAATAATTTCTTCTTGCTCTTCTGAAACAATTTGTTTGATTTCTGGAATTTCTTTGAAAATTCTCTCAATTATTATGTCACTTGCGATGTCCAGTTTTAATTGTGTGTCACCTGTTGAATTTTCATTTTCACTTTTTGAAGTATCACCGGTTTCAATTAACTCTTTAATCTCTATAGCTGATTTTTCGATTGCGTCTATTATTTGTTTCATTATTTTACTCTTTTTGCATTTTGATCAATCCACATAATAATTTCTTCTGGATTGTTTAGGTCTAATTTAACTATATTATTTGGTATATCAATGTCGTTGATACTCTCATCACGTGCAATTGCATTGGAAACTTTGAAATAACTAAAGTCAAGTTTATTTCTAAATACAGCAATTCGTGGAAGAGGTAGTGTTTTTAAACCCTCAATCAATATATAATCAAATTCACCAAATAACTCAATGATTTCATCTATGGTAGACTTATTCTTTTTAAATAAAGTTGTCCGATTTGGTGAGATTACTGCTACATCTGAACCTGTCTGAGAAAACTTATCACTGTCTTTTCCTGTGTGGTCAAATCGAGCTTTATCTTTTGGATCATGTTTTACTATGCAGACTTTATTTCCAGTATCTTGGAGTATGTTGGCAATTTTAACTACCAAGGTTGTCTTTCCACTATTAGAAGGTCCTGTAAAAGCTACAGCTAAATATTTAAACTTTGAATTACTACTCTCATCTTTAATCATAAATGGGATTTTATCTAAATGATGGTTAAAGATACTTTAGTGTAAAATCCCATACTTTTTACCCCTGGAGAATTTTAATGACTATGAAATATTTACCTTCTATTTGCCTTTTTGCTTTACTATTAAGTGGTTGTACCAAACCCAATGCTATGACAAATTTTAGTTACAATAATTTCTACGCAAAATCTCTACAACATACGTCAAAAAATGATATTGTAAAAAATAATGACGTCATCGCTATGTTAAATGCAACCTATTTAAATAAAGTAGATTTGACTGTACATCAAGGTAATGAAGAAGTTTTTCTTGTGGGTATATTTATAACCAACAAAAGTGATAAAATTGATGAGAGTTTTTCTAGTGATTATTCACTTACTCTGAATAAATTAAAAGCAAACTCTATTATCAAATTGGCTAAAGATGATAAAATGTTTGCAAAAATGCCTTTATATAACCCTTGGGCAAAGTATTACATTGTAAAATTTTCTAAAAATAAGTTAAATAAATCATTTTTAGAAAACTTAAAATACAAAGAAAAATATACAAAATTTGAATATAAAACCATTGAGTTAAAACTGACAAAAAGCAGTGGAGAATTTACTTCATTAAGTTTTCAAAAAGCTCATTAAGTTTTACTGGGTTTTCTTTATCAATATGGTTTTTATACATATAATAATTGGCTAAAACTTTTTTCCCATATTTTCTTGTTTCGTTATATGGTAATAACTCCATACTTAAAAACGGTTCAAACTCTTTATATTCACTTTGTTTGTTAAACAAACCATTTTTTAACATCTTTCTTGTAAACCCAATACCACCATTATAAGCATAAGCAACTAGAAGAGGATGTTTCATTTTCCCTACAAGATAATTTAAATGATAATTAGCATATTTTAAATTGACATCTGCTTTTAATTGATCTGTAATTTCATAATCTTCATCTAATTGTTTTGCAATTGCCTTACTTAAAAATGGCATGATTTGCATAACACCCATTGCATAGGCAGTTGAGATGGAAGATGGAATAAAACGACTCTCTTGACGAGCTATTGCATTCATTAAAGATTGTCTTTCTTTGTCATATTTATTTAAGTGTTGCTCAAAGGGTGTTATGAAGTAACTTTTCCTATAATTATAGTACCTCTCATAAATAAATGCTAAGTGAGGTAAAGTTTCAATATTACTTAATAAGTTTGAAAAACCAAACATTTTATTTTCATCCAATTGTTTTAAATCATTTAAAATTGGAATCCAGAAAAATGGGTTCGAGATATCTTGTTGTTCGGATACTACATTAGGAGCATCATTTTCAATTGAGTAAACAATATTTTTAAGTTCCATACCAAAATACTCTTTTGCATATAAGGAATAAATATTTAAGTCCCAACTTTTTGATAATTTATATAAATGTGAAATATCTTTAGAAATTAAGTATTTCCAGAAAGTGACCTTGTTTTTATCAAATTGGTAGTAAGCTTTTTTATAGGCACTGTTTAGGTACTTCTGACTGATTTCAAGTTCTTTATGTTTTAAAGCATTAATTGCAAGTAAAAATGATGAGAGATGAGATAATTTATCATCATCAACTTGAAATAATGATTTTTGAGCTTGCTTGAGTTTGTTGTTCGTTACAATAAGTTTTATAGTTTGATTGAATTTTTTATGTTTAGAAATTCGAGAAAGTGTTTTTGATGGCAGTTTATAATTGAAATATTGAGATCTGAATTTACTACCAGTATTATTAAAAACTTTAAAAAAAGTTTCAGTATCAGATGAAATTAATTTAGTAAAGGGGATAGTAGCCCCAATAATCTTAATAAGCTTAATTTTTTTTGGATATTTTTCTTGTAAAGTAATAGTGACCTTATCCAAAGCCGTAGAATTTAACTTTGTAATATCATATACACTCAAACCAATATCCAAACAAGAAGCATTGGTATTAATCAAAGAAGAGCTTTTTGCCCTCAAACATTGAACTACAGCAGTAGTTTCATCATGTTTAAGCTTTTTTGCATAGGCATAAAACAAACGATTATTTACATTATTAGCTTGACCTAATGCGCTAATTGCTTCCTCTGGTGTTATATCTTGTTTGAGAAATTGCCATATATAAAAATCCTTTGCATATGTTCTTGGTTTGTCTTCCAACCACTCTAGCGTAACTTCATTTGCACTAACAACTTGTAATGTAAGTAGTAGTGTGGTTATAAGGATTTTATTTAACATGTTAACTACCTTCTAAAAAAGTCGTCCCAAAAATGTCTCCAAAAAGAGCAATGCAAAAATTAATATAATTGGAGATAAATCCATTCCTCCAAAAACAGTTGGAATAAATCTTCGTACAAATGCATAAGCTGGCTCTGTTAATTTATGTAAAATTTGTACAATTGGATTATAGGGGTCGGGTCTGACCCAGCTTAATACTGCTGAGATTATAATAACCCATCTGTATAAAACTATAATTGCAATTACTACATCTATTATTGAACTAAATAGTGCTGATCCCATTATATTATTTCTCCTAGGTAGTTTTTAATGAAAGGGTAAATTTCATTTAAATCAGGCCCTTCTATAGCACCTGTTAAAATATATCTAAGTGGTTTAGATAAAGATTTACCTGTTAACTCTGTTTCATTTGTAATATATTTATTTAGTTGGTTAAAATCATCAAAGTAGGGTGCTGATTTAAAACATAACTTTAATTTATCTAACTCTTCTTCAAAACCAACTAAAGTTTCTTTTTTAGAAAATATTACATCAATTTTATTCTTTAATTCTTTGATTGTACTTGATTCATCTAGGTATAACTTAGCAAGTTCTCCAATATCTGTATCTGCGAAACCCAAAATTTTAGATAAACGCAGCTCATCAATAATTTTCAAATGCTCACGGTTTATGTATCTTAACTTATTAATATCAAATTCAACAGCATTTTTAGATAAATTCTTAATATCAAACCATTCTATTGATTCTTCAAGTGTAAAAATATCTTTAGGAGCATTATTTCCTAATAATACAAGATAATTTGCAATTGCAACAGGTAAAAAACCTTCATTAATAAGCCATTGTATAGATGACCCCGCGTTATTCATACTCATCTTTTCACCTGTTTGTGCATTTAGTATGATAGGTAAGTGTATGTAATTTATTTCTTTTTCATATCCCAAAGAATTTCTAATCTGAATTTGTTTGGGTGTGTTTGAAATATGGTTTTCATCTCTAATTACTGTTGATATATCGTAAACCATATCATCAACAGCACAAGCATAATTATACGTGGGAGTTTTATCCTGCTCAAGAATTACAAAACTATCAACATCCAATGGTCTGTAGTCAAAACCACCTCTAATCAAATCTGTAAACTTGATATTCTTAAGTGGTTTTTTAATTCTAATAGTGAAAGGTGCTTCAGTGTTTAATATTACATCGTCAGATAAACTTTCACAGTGACCATCATAAGTAAAATATTTTTTGTCGATTTTTGCTTGTTCTTTTTGTTTGTTTAACCAATCATCACTACAAAAACAAGAAAAAGCTTTTTTATTCATGAGAAGTTTCATTGCCATCTTTTGGTGGGTTTTTATATTGTCACTTTGATGAATAACATACTCATAATCAATAGCAAAAAGACTTAATAACTCAAGAATCTCTTTGTCTTTTCCTTCAATGTTTCTTTCTTTATCTGTGTCTTCGATTCTGATAATTAATTTTTCATTTAACTGTTTTGACATAATGTAGTTAAATATAGCTACTCTTAAATTTCCTATATTCATATCACCAGTTGGACTTGGGGCAAATCTTAACAAATTAATTCCTTACGATTGAAAATGACAATTGATTGATTTCTTCATGAGACTTAATATATGTATTTAATTTCTCTAGAGATAAGTTTTCAATTAGATTTAATTCAGTTTCAGGATAGTTTTGCTCTAATCCTTTATAAAACAACATGAAAGATCTATTTAACCTTTGACTTAATGTCTCAGTTCTGAGTGGTTCACTGCCCATTAAAAAATTCTTTGCACTATCTAATTCTTTTTGAGTTACTCCATTTTTAACAAACTCTGAGACAATAGTAGAAACCAAGTCTTTTGCTTCATCTGTAGTTTCAAGTTTGGTTTGTAAATAACCATTAAAGTTTGAGTAAGTATTATTTATTGAAATATAACCATAAGCTGAATAAGCAAGACCTCTTTTTACTCTAATTTCTTCCATTAAACGGCTACCAAAACCACTACCACCTAAAATAAAAGAAGCAACCTTTGCTATATAAACATTTTCATCTTTTGGATTAATATCAAATGGACTTCCGAAATAAATGTAGGCTTGTTCTGTTTTTTTAGTTAAAGTATCAATTTTTGATTTATTTGAGGTTTTAAAAGATTTTAATTCTCTTCGTTCACCTTTTTTAAATTTTTTTAAAACTTTTTGAATATCTTTTTCTAAATCTTTAAAATTTGTATCTCCACCAGCAACTATAATTAGATTTTCCAATATTAAATTTTTAGAAATAAAGTTTTCTATATCTTCAATTGATATTGTTTCAATAGATTTTATAGTTCCACTTGATGGGTTTTCTAAAGCTGTATTCTTAAAAAGTAATTTTTTCAATCCTACTTTTGCAATGTAATCAAAATCATTTTCTTTTCTTTTAAGAGAACCTATTTGTAAAGTCTTTAATTTTTTAAGAGTTGTTTTGGAATAGTTTGGAGAATCTAATAATTGAATCATTAAATCTAAAGCTTTGTCTTTAACATCCATTAGACTTGATAACTCAATCACAAAGGTTTCAAAGCCATTGCTAGTATGTAAACTTATGGCTTCACTTTCAAGTTTGTTGGCAAACTTGATGCTTCCCAGTTCTTTTGTTCCTTCATTAAGTAGCTTTGCACTTAAAACTGCTAAACCACTTTTCTTACCGTCTTGAATAAAACCACTATTTTGAAATACTAATTGTAAATTGTATGTTGGTAAACTGTTTTGTTTTTCAAAAATAACAGGTATTTTAATTCCCTTATAATCAATGTGCTTTATATTTGCACCCATTAATAATCCTTGTATAAATAATAATAAAAAAAATATTTGTAAAAATTTATTTTTGCTGAACAATTAAAATCTTTCTAAAATATCGTATGCTGTGTTTCTTTTTGCTGGGTTTTCCCCAATATCTTTTATTAGCTCAATCATTTGTTCTTGATTCATTTCATTTTTTGTTCCAGTTGCTGCAACCACATTTTCTTCCATCATGGTACTACCTAGGTCATTTGCACCAAACTTTAGTGCCATTTGACCAATATAACTTCCTTGAGTAACCCAAGAACTTTGAATATTTTTAAAATTATCCAAATATAATCTAGAAACAGCCAAAAGTCTTAAATATCTATTCGATGATTGAGGTTTCATATCAGGAATTTCTGCTGCTAATTGTGTATTATTACCTTGAAATGACCACATGATAAATGCTCTAAATCCACCAGTTTTATCTTGTAGATCACGAATCATTTTCCAATGTTCAACTATTTCCTCATCTGTTTCAACTGTACCAAACATCATAGTGGCTGTCGTCTTCATATCAATTTTATGAGCTTCTTCATGAATATCAATCCATGTTTGAGCATCAATTTTTCTAGGGGCTATTATATCTCTTACTCTATCACTTAGTATTTCAGCACCAGCTCCTGGAATTGAACTTAAACCTTTTTTTTGCAATCGTGTTAAGACTTCATTATGCGAAATCTTTGATACTTTAGCGATATAGTTAATTTCAATGGCACTAAAGGCATGCATAGTTATTTGTGGATAACGAGTATGAATATGGTCCACCAAGTCTTCATAATAATCAATTTTAAGTTTTGGATGAACTCCACCTTGCATTAATATTTGAGTTCCACCTATTGCCAATAATTCGTCTATTTTTTGATTGATTTCTTCATATTTTAAAATATAGGCATCATTATCTTTACCGTGGCGATAAAAAGCACAAAATTTACAATCAACAAAACATAC
>MAAG01000107.1:0-965 GCA_002163065.1 Arcobacter sp. 31_11_sub10_T18 | reverse complement strand
CATACATTAGTATAATTAATATTTCTATCTATAATAAAAGAAGTAGTTTTGTCTGGATGTAACTCAAGTTTTTTTTCTGAAGCCATTACTCCAAGTTCTAGTAATGATTTATTTCTTATTAAATCTAAGGCTTCTTTTTCTGTGAGTCTGTTATTTGTTGACATTAGAATGACTGCCCCAAACTAAATTCAAATGATGTTGTTTTATCACCTGTTTTATCATCAAGTGGACGAGCAAAGACAAGTTGAATAGGTCCTACTGGAGAAATCCATTCAAATGCAGTACCAATAGATGATCTTTTAGTATCAGTCATTTTGTCTTCTCCAATCATTCCATAGTCGTAAAATATATTCCATCTTGACTTTGCAGATATCAGTGGAAAACTTAATTCTAATGAATTCGCAAACATTTGCTTGAGTGCTGGATCACTGGTGTCACTAGCAGGACCAAAGGCAAATTGTTCAAAACCTCTTAAAGTTTTGAGACCACCTAGGTAAAGTGAATCTCCCTGAGAAATTTTCCCATTATCAACTAAGAATTGTAATGCAGCTTTATATCTTATAATCCAATCTAAATCATATTCTTTTTCAAGAGAATGGAAATATTTATAACTAGAATAACTTTTCATAAACTTTGCATCACCACCAATACCCGCAAACTCAAGTGATGTTTTAGCCTTTATCCCATTATGAGGAAAATTGTAATCATCAGTAGAATCATAACTAATATAAGGTTTTATTGAACTAAGAATATAATCATCATTTGTTTTATATGTAAAAGGATTGTAGCTATCTGTTGTATCATCATCTGTAAAAACTTCTTCTATCGTTTCTAATGTATAAATAGCACCTGCAAAAGTATTTCTAAACAATTCCGTTCCCGCACCAAGGGCAATACCAATTGATTTTTTTTCAAAAGTATATTTTGGAGAACCATATTCTATTTCTCTTGTTTTACTATAAATA
>MAAG01000173.1 GCA_002163065.1 Arcobacter sp. 31_11_sub10_T18 | reverse complement strand
CAAAAGAAATATGTAACTTAACTAAAATTAAAAAATTACACCTCTATAAAAATAGATTAAGAACACTTCCTAAAGAAATAAAAAATTTGGTTAATTTAACTGAATTAAGTATCTCAAAAAATAATCTAAGTAAACTTCCCTCAGAAATTGGGGCCTTGAAAAATTTAGAGGTTTTAAGTGTACTGGGAAATAAATTAACTCAGTTACCCAAAGAAATTGGAAACTTGACAAGTTTGGTCAAACTTAATGTTTTAGGCAATAAACTGAAGTTTATTCCCGATGAGATTTGTCAGTTAAACAAACTAGCCAGTTTAAGTCTGTTTGATAATGAATTATTTGAATTACCACATAATATTGGAAACTTAGAGAGTTTAACAGAATTGCTTGTTAATAATAATGCCTTAACCAAACTACCAAGTAGTATTGGAAAATTAAAAAACTTAGAATACCTATGGATTTATGAAAATAAACTGGATTCAATACCCGAGGAAATTGGAAATCTTAAAAAATTAACAGATCTTTGGATGTATGAAAATAAATTGACAAAATTACCCGAAGAGATTGGTGTATTGGTTAATCTAAAAGAACTTTGGGTATCTAGAAATCAACTTACAAGTTTGCCTGAAGCAATAGGAAATTTAAGAGAACTTGAACAGTTTAACTTGTCTAAAAATAAATTGTTACATCTTCCAAAACAAATTTTAAATCTTAAAAAACTAACATGGCTAGAAGTAGATAAAAACGTAGCAATACCTAGTGAATTAGACACACTGGTATCAAGAAAAGTGATTAATTTTGCCTAAACAAAAGGTGATTAATCCTTTTGTTTTTTAAGCTTCTTTCATTTCTATGAACAAAAAGTGTGAGTTATTAATTGCCACAATATCTAACTTATTTTCTTGAGTGACTTCCATTGCATCCCCATGGTTAAGTTCAATTCCATTGATATTTGAAGTTCCTTCTATTTGTATAAAATATATTTGTCTATTTTTTTCAATTTCAAATTCTAAACTTTTTGTATCTTCTAGTTGACTCACATACATATTAATATCTTGATGAATCTTTACTTTAGAATTTCCCTCTTGAGAGGATACAATATTTAAAAGTTTATTTTTTGATTCTTCTTC
This sequence comes from Arcobacter sp. 31_11_sub10_T18, assembly GCA_002163065.1. Taxonomy (GTDB): domain Bacteria; phylum Campylobacterota; class Campylobacteria; order Campylobacterales; family Arcobacteraceae; genus MAAG01. The sequence continues at coordinate 1,408 of MAAG01000173.1, read as the reverse complement.
TTTATATCTCTCTTGTCCATAAATAGGAGTCACGTTTTTTTCAGGGGGAATAATCCACATTTGTAAAAGACGTAATTCTTCATCACCTTTATTGTGTTCTGAATGATATATTCCAGTACCAGCACTTAAATATTGTACTTCTCCACGTCTGAGTGTTTCTTCATTTCCCATGGAATCTTTGTGGGAGATTTCACCCTTAACCACATAAGAAATGATTTCCATATCATGGTGGGGATGTGTATCAAAACCTGTGTGTGCATTGATGAGATCATCATTTAATACCCGCAATACCCCAAAATTCATATTATCAAAATTTCTATAATCCGCAAATGAGAAATGAAAACGACTTTCCAACCATCCTAGATTTGATACGTGCATATTATCTTTTGTTAATTTTTTTAACATTTTATTTCCTTTATTCTTAATCTTCAAAAATAATGGTATCCATGGATTGATTACCATGCATATAAATATTATGTAAAGATTTTCCTTTTTTATTTTTTGAAGCCCCTAAACTTATAAATAGGGGTAAAAAATGTTCCAGAGTTGGGTGGTTTTCATAGACGCAAGGTGCATTTGTTTTAAAATCTAATAATTCATTATATTTGCCATCTTCTATGTTCTGCACAACCCAATCTCTAAATTCTTGAGCATATGGTGCAATAGGAGCATTTTCATCTCTTAAGGCACCTGCTATATTGTGGGTCATTGCACCACTTCCTATTATCAAAGTATCATCTCTTAAAGACTGTAAAGCTTCCCCTATATTTAATAGTTCTAAATTTGAAAAATATATAGGTAAAGATAGTTGAATCACAGGAATGTTTGCTTGTGGGTACATCAAACTCAAAGCGGTCCAAACCCCATGGTCATATCCTTCTCTAGATTCATCTTTAACAATCGAAATATTCTTTTCTTTTAACGTACTTACAATTTTATTAACTTGTTCAATATTATTTATCGCATTATATTTTTTGGCATATAAGGCATCTTCAAATCCATAAAAATCATAAATTAATTCAGGGTTTGGATTTGACATAATTTTTAAATCACTTGTGGTCCAATGAGCTGATATTATCAAGATATATTTTGGTTCCGGATATAAAGATGATAAATTTTTTAAAAAATCGGTACTGCTGTTGTTCATAATAGCAATTCGCGGACTACCATGAGAAACAAATAAACTTGGTAACATCATAACTCCTTTTATTATTTGACTGCTTCTGTACTTTTTTGTGAAAATTTAATAAGTTGTCCCAAGATTTTGGAAGAGCTTTTTTCGTTTAATTTATTTTCATATGTCGTCATGATTTCTCTTGATAAAACAATAGAACCCAGTTTAACAAACTGTGCTCTCATAGCTTGCATTAATATAGAACCATCTCCACCACTGTGAGTTGCTAAAAGA
>MAAG01000150.1 GCA_002163065.1 Arcobacter sp. 31_11_sub10_T18 | reverse complement strand
CCTTTATAATTTTCTCTAATAAATTCTGATACTTTCCCATTTAAATAATCAACTTTAGTATGGTCATCAAATGTTCCTGTATGAACATAAGATATTTCTCTTTTTTCAATTTCTTTCAAAAGATATTTAAAAGTCTCTTCATCTCCAGATGTATGTCCTAAATGTAAATAAGCATGTGGTGAAATTCTAATACCTACTTTTTCTTTTCCAATAGAAGCAATAATACCATCAATGATTTCTAAGGTAAAACGTGCTCTATTTTGTGTACTACCACCATACTCATCACTTCGTTGGTTGGTTTCTTGGTGTAAAAATTGATCTGTTAAATATCCATTTGCGGCATGAATTTCAACTCCATCAAAACCTGCATTAACAGAGTTTATTGCTGCTTGAATAAATTCAGTGATAACTTCTTTTACTTCTGCAGTTTCTAAAGCTCGTGGTGTTTCATAATTTAATTCTGTTCTTGGAATTCTCCCATCATACCCAATACTTGAAGGAGCAATTGGTTGTTGATCATGATATGTTTCATGACTAATTCTACCTGAATGAAAAATTTGACAAAAAATCTTTGCACCATTTTCATGAACCTTATTATTTATTTTTTCCCAAGCTGACATTTGTGCTTGATTATAAATTCCTGGTTGATTGGGATACCCTTGAGCCAGTTTTGAAACCAAAGTAGCTTCAGCAATAATTAAACCTGAGTCCCCTCGTCTACCATAATACTCAGCCATTAAATCTGTAGGTACATTGTTTTCATCTGCAAAACATCTTGTTAATGGTGCCATTACCACTCTATTTTGTAAAATCAAATTATCATTTACTTTATACTTTTCAAACAATTTATCATATGTCATTTTCTATCCTTAGTTTTGTTTCTTTATTTTAAAATTCTCTTTACCAAACGGTCTGTAAAATAATAGCACCATAAAATAAATTTGTCAAGTGTTACTAAGTAGTACAATAAATTTTAGTTTTGAAATATGAATAATTGGGTTTTATTGAGTTTCGAGTTTATACTTTTCTAAAGCCTCTTTGGTTTCCTCTGATAACAATGGATTGGGGATATCAATACGTATACGATTTTTTAGATTTGAGTTTTTAAACATTTTTTTAATGTGTTCATTGTTATAAAAATACTTAATAAAACTTTTATCTTCTATAATTTTTTCAATACCTTCTGTAAGCAGTTTTTCTAGTTTTTTATTTTCTTTACTGATAAAAAAGAATTTACTAAAAGGATAAACCAAGAGTATTTTTTTTTCCACAGTCAAGTTTGTTAAACTCCCTTCACGTGAAGTAACTTCCCCAAAAGCTTCATTTAATCCTCTTGAAAAATAATCTATACGATTACCATGGTTCACCATTTTAAATATGTTTTCATATGCATTTTGATGTTGTTTCAGACCAGAGTATTCAAGAATTTCATTGTCACTCCAACCATATCCTTGTGCTCCCTTTAACTTTTGTAAATCACTAAGAGTTGTTATCTTGTCAAATTTATCTTGTTGATTTTTGTGTATGATAAAGACTCTGTAGCCAAGTATTCCAAAGGCTAAAGGTATTCTTATGGGTAATAGTTTTTTTTCCAACTCTTTGGATGTTCCCATCCAGTAAATACTAATTTTTTCATTATTTTCTAAAGATTTTATAACACGAGACTGAGTATAAATTCTACTGGTTCTAGTAAGGGTATAAGATTCACCGGCTTTTTCTAAGATCAATTTGAGTAAACCCATTTCATAGCTATCTCGTTCAACATTAGTAGATGTTCTTGGTATTACAATACTTATGGCATTTAGTTGATACAAGCTTACACAACACAAGAGTACTAGTAAGAAAAAAAATTTCATAATCTACCTTTTTATTTGAAACCAATAGATTTAATACTTATATAAAATTCTAACTTTTTATGTCTATTTTATTTATAAACAGATTTATTTAGTTCATTTTAATAAGTTAATGTGGCTTAATCACAAAAGTATTTTGCAACACATATATTTATAAAAGAAGTTTATACCCTATTCCTGCAACATTTTTAACCATATTTTTAGGGACTTTTTTCCTAAAGTTTTTAATAAACAATCGATTAGCATTTAGTGTTGAAGCACCAATGAGTTTATTTATTTCAGCATAAGTCATGATGGAATTACATTGTAATAAATGAACTATAAATATATGTTCCCTATGGGTAAGATGATGTTTATGTGAACCTACAAACATCGTTCTAGTGGGAGCAAAATATTTTGTTGAATCGGATAATTCATAAATACCTATAGGATTATCGATTTTCATACTTAAATCTTTATTCATTATCCTACTTCCTTTCCAAAAAAGTTTGCCTTATTAGCTTCTTCAACAATTTCGCTGGCCATTGAACTGGTATCGTTTGCAATTTGTGCTGTTTGTGATGCTATCATTGCATTTTTTTGTGTTCCTTGATCAAGGATAGTAATGGCATCGTTAATTTGCTCAATTCCTGCTTGTTGCTCTTTAGAAGCAGTTTCAATGTCACTTATAGTTTCTGTGGTTTTTACAATATTTTTATTTAACTCTTCATAGC
>MAAG01000086.1 GCA_002163065.1 Arcobacter sp. 31_11_sub10_T18 | reverse complement strand
TTGTATGACCAATGCTAACATTAAGTTCTTGATAACCTTCAATCATTTTATCCGAGATGACTTTTCCATCTTTTGCTTTGGAACTGGCTGCTTCAACGATATCTTTTATTTCCCTGGCAGCTTCAGCAGATCTACTTGCAAGGTTTCTTACTTCTTGAGCAACAACAGCAAATCCTTTTCCTGCTTCACCTGCAGTTGCTGCTTCCACTGCAGCATTAAGGGAGAGAATATTGGTTTGAAATGCAATTTGGTCAATGACTTCGATGGCATCATTTATTGATGTCACTTGCACATTGATCTCATCCATTGCATTTGCTGTGCTATTTGCAAGTTCTTGTCCACTATTAGCCGAGCTGGTTACATTTTGTGCCAGTTCTGCCATTTGGGATGAAGCTTGAGTATTTCCTTGAATGTTTGCAGTTATTTCTTCTAAAGCTGCAGCTGTTTCTTCCAAAGATGCGGCTTGCTTATTAGAAGAAGTTGACAGTGCATTAGCTGCAGTTGAAAGAGTATTTGTATTTTGATTTAGAGAATCACCTGTATTCATTATCATTGCTAAGATTTCTGATGTGTTTTTACCCACCAGCCTAATACCAGCAGCAACAGAACCCAAATCGCCATAAATATTAGAGGCATCCATTCGATAATCATATTTAGACTCGGCAAAATTTCTTAAGTTTAAGTTGATGCTATCTAATGTTTCTTTGGTATTTTGAATCATGTGATTTAGTTTGGTTTTTAAATCTTCCACATAAGGATTTGCAGCAGTTGCTTTTACTTCATAGACAAAAAAACCATTTCCAGTTTTTTCTAAAATATCATTGGCTTCTTCAATAACCAATTCATCTTGTTTTAATCCTTCTTGAATTTTGTTCATGTATTGATTAAAGAGTTTTGCCACATCTCCAATTTCATCAGATGATTTAATATCAAGTTTGATATTTGAATCATTGGTAATAATTAAGTTTTCAAAACCATTTTTAAGTCCATCAATTGGTTTTGTGATTTTTTTCACTTGAAAATATATTAAAACCATAGTGATAAAACCAAAAACAACAGAAATGATTATAATAAACTTTGTGATTTCAAAAATATGTGCATCTGAGTTATCCAATGAAAAAGTTAAGTCCATTACTCCAATAACATCGCCTTCTTGTTGATTGGCATGACAAGACAAACAGTCAGGAGTAGCAATCATTGGTTTAATCATTCTCATATTATGGCCATCTTTGTTATTGGTCTCTAAAAGTATTTCTTCTTTTGTTTCAAAAGATTTTATAATATTTTTATCTTCAGAGATGCTCTCATTTGGAGAGTACATATCAATTAAAGGTAGACTCTTCGCAACAATAAGGCTTTTGACACCTTTAATTCCACGTGCGTCTTCTTCAGCTTGTTTTATTTGAACAGAATCACCTGTATTCATAGCATTTCTTAAACTCTGAAACATAGCAGTGTTTAACATGTGTAAATTTTCTTTTGTGGTTGCTACCACATCCTCATTCACATTTTGTGTTGTAAAATATGCTACAGCCAAACCATTTATTGTCATGAGCACAAATAGTGAAAACATTATTTTGTTACGTATCTTCTTTTTAATAAAATCAAACATAAATTAGCCTTAAATTTTTAAGTTGGTTTATTATATAATCTAAATAGTTTAATTAATATTAAATTAATTAGAAAAATTAAAATGTATTTATAAGGTAACTATGATAGTAGGACTTGAAGGTAAGATTGATAAAAAAGAACCAACTCTTTTACATGTAAATGTAAGTGGTTTGATATATGAAGTATCTGTATCTGTTAATTGTAGTGCAAAAATTATTGAAGAAAAAATTAAATTATTTATTACACATATTATTAGAGAAGATTCACAGTCGTTGTATGGTTTTTTAGACAACAATGAAAAGAAACTATTTGATACGGTTATTAAAATCAATGGAGTAGGACCTAAAGTTGCTTTAGCAATTTGTTCAACTTTCACACCTGGTTCTTTTTCTCAAATAGTAAGCTCAAATGATGTTTCTATGTTAAAAAGAGTTCCTGGCATTGGTCCTAAGGGAGCAAGCAGAATATTGGTTGAATTAAGTGGGTTTATCATTGATGATCCAGATAGTGAAGATTCAGGAATGGCAACTGCTCATTTTGATGCAAGTTTGGCTTTAGAGTCACTTGGATTTAAAAGAGATGTCATATCAAAAGTTTTAAAAACTTGTACCAGTGGTGATACAAGTACATTGGTGCGTGAAGCACTAAAAAAGTTACAAAAGTAAAAGGTTAAGGTGATTATGAAAATAGCTATCGTTTTTGGTGGAATGAGTTTTGAACATGAAATTTCAATTGTAAGTGCAATTGCAATGAAGGATGTTTTAAAAGAAGAGTTGGTTTACATTTTTTTAAATGAAGATAGAGAATTTTATCATATCCTAACTGATACAATTAATTCCAAGTTATTTAGTACTGGGAACTATAAAAAAAGTGACAGTTTAACATTAAAAAAAGATGGTTTTTTTAAAAAAGCTATGTTTGGGGAAAAACAACTTGAATTTGATACACTTTTAAATTTAACCCATGGTGGAGATGGTGAAGATGGTATCTTAGCTTCTTTATTTGAATTTAATAATATTAAGTTTGTCGGACCTCGTGTTGAAGCGTGTAGCATAAGTTCTAATAAGTTTCTTACCAAAGGATATGCTCAAAGCTGTGGAGTAAAAGTTCTTAATTATAAATATTTCAATAAAAATGACAAAGTTGAGCTTGACAACTATCCTGTTATAGTTAAACCAACAAGACTTGGAAGTTCAATTGGGGTATCTATTGTAAAAAATGAAACTGAACTACAATACGCATTGGATGTGGCTTTTGAGTTTGATACTGATATTATTATTGAGCCATTTATTAATGGAATCAAAGAATATAATCTTGCTGGTTGTAAAATAAATGGAGAATTTGTATTTT
>MAAG01000158.1 GCA_002163065.1 Arcobacter sp. 31_11_sub10_T18 | reverse complement strand
AAAAATAATAGTGTAAATCCAAACCATCCACGAGCTGCCACAATCATAGCGATAAAAATAAATGGAAGTGAAAATATTGAGTGTTTGAACATTACAAGTTCATTGAAGTCATTTAATAATTTAGTGATCTTTTTCATAGCGCAATTGTATCAAAAATAGATTTAAAACTGTTTTTTTCACTTTACATTTCTAAACAGGAGGTAAATGTCACATAAATGTCTCATAAATTTAAACAGTTAGTTTTTTTTTACAATGCTAGACTAAGTAAAATTATTGTTTAATTCCATTGTGAGTTAGGGACTCTTCCCTCCCTCTCTCACACCTTACAATTTAGAGCCTCCAAAACTACGCTATAAACATCACTTTCGCTAATATTATAATTATTATTCCTAAAATCAAAACATAAGTATGAAACTTTTTCATCACATTATGTGGTTGTTTTTTTCTTATTTTGCAAATTAGTGAATAAATAATTCCAGAAACAATTATCATAGCTAGTGCAAATTTTATCAATAATAATATCTGTAAAGAGGATCCAGTAAACCCAAGTGATGTATTAATATATTTTGAAAACATAAATCCACCACTTAATATTAAAGTTAGTACTGCAAGTGGCATCACTTTTCTTCCTCTACTAAAAATTGATTCTTTTATTTGTTGTACTGTTTTTAAATCAAAATCTTTATTTAGTACAGGAAGAATCACAACATCGGAAAACACAAATCCAATAAAAAATACTGCTGAAAATAGGTGAATGATTAATGCAAAACTATATCCATCCATAATTTATCCTTTTATATTTATTATAATCAGCTCCTAAAAGTATTTCATTGATACTAATCAATAGACAATAATGCTTTAGATATACTTCCATCTTTAAAATAAAGGCACAAAAATGAAAAAAATATTTCTAAGCATTTTTTTACTCTTCAGTTTTTCATTTGCGCAAAAATTCGAATTTGATTTAAACGCAAAATCTGTACATATACAAGATGGTATTGTATACATCAAGACAAAAAAGAATCAATACAAACAAATAGAGTTTAAAAATAACAAAGTCAAAACCACAAAATATACCCAAAAAAAACCATCTTTTAAACCAAGAAGACTATTGAGAAGTAGTTCGGTTTCAAACTCAACTAACAATATAAAACATGCATGGTTATACCAACAAACTCTAACTTACGACCATGAAATACTAGGAGATGCGATAGAAGCCAAATCATTGGCAGTAGTACTAAAGAATGATGAGAAAATCACTTATAGCTTAGAGAAAAATTACGTTTTTGAAGACCTAAGAGTCAGACTTTATGATATTGATGAAGATAAAAAAGAAGAACTCTTTGTTATCAAAACACATGTAGATAAAGGGGCTTCTTTAGCTGTTTATAAGATCAATGACAAGAACATAAATCAGGTTGCCACATCTGGTCACCTTAATCGTACATACAGATGGCTGAATGTAGTTGGTTTTGGAGACTTTGATGGGAATGGAATCAAAAATGTTGCCATAGTTAAAACCCCACATATTGGTGGAATACTGACAATTTACGAGTATAAAAATAATCAGCTAGTAGAGAAGTATAAACGCTATGGATTCACTAACCACTTCATAGGAAGTACTGAGCTTGATATGGGGACAGTAAATGACTTAGACAACGACAATATTGATGAGCTAATTTTACTACAAATGAACGCAAAAACAATTAAAGTAGCCAACTATAAAAACAACCGTTTTAAAGAATTACGTAGTATTAATAATACTTCAAAAGTAAACAGCGCTATCATAATAAAAGATTTGGACAATGATGGATATAAAGAAATTATTTATACTTTACGAAATAAAAAGCTGGTCATTTATAGTTATAAATTTGATAAGGTAAAGTAGTGAAACAAATTGCAATAATTGGTCCTACTGCTTCAGGTAAAACTGGTCTTTCCATAGATATGGCTCATAAAACCAATTCAATTATACTCTCACTTGATTCACTCTCAGTATATAAAGAGATAGATATTGCTTCAGCTAAACCTACAAAAATTGAGCGTGGAGATATTGTTCATTTTGGTATTGATGAAGTTTATCCAAATGAGACCTTTGATGTGATGCAATTTTTAGACTGTTATTCTAAAGCATGTAACTTTGCGAAACAAAATAATCAAAACCTAATTATCGTGGGTGGTACGGGATTTTATCTAAAAATTTTACTTGAAGGTATGTCTGTTGGTGTTGATTCAAAAGAGCCCATGGATATATCTGTTAAAGAAGCTTACAAAGTACTTCTTAATTTAGATCCTATTTACATGCAAAAAATCAAGGAAAATGATAAATATAGAATCGAAAAAGCCTATATGATATATAAGCACTCAAACCTAAGTCCTACAGAGTTTTTTATACAAAACCCCAAAGTTCCCATCGCTCCTGATTTAAAAATATTTGAAATCATGTGGGAAACAGAAGCGTTAAGGGAAAGAATCAAACAAAGAACCAAACAAATGATTGACCAAGGTGTTATAGATGAAGTCATCCAACTAGAAAAAAAATATACCCGTTTTCCAAATTGTATGAGTACTATAGGGATAATAGAATCCCTAGAATATCTTGATGGAAAAATAAGCAAAGATCAACTAGAAGAGAAAATATCTGTGCATACTTCTCAACTGGCGAAACGCCAAAGAACTTTTAATCGGGGCCAATTCAACGATAAACAAACTAAAAATATAATAACAAGCTTAAATTCAGATATCCTAAAGTATTTTTCGATATAATCACGTTTCATTAAAAGAAGCTAATAAAGGGCAACATAGATTTGACCTTTTGTTAGAGCTAATAATTATAAGGAAGAAATTGTGAAAAAAGAAATTCACCCAGATTACAAAGAATGTTCTGTATCTTGTGCTTGTGGTAATGCATTTGTAACTAGATCTACAGTTGAAACTATGAGAATAGACATTTGTAACGCTTGTCACCCTTTCTTTACTGGAGAGCACAAAATTGTTGATGCTGCTGGTAGAGTTGAGAAATTCAAAGCTAGATACGCAGCAAAATAATTTTTGTAGACAATCTATGCTTACATTAGTTCCCACTCCAATAGGCAATCTAGAAGATATCTCTTCTAGAGCAATAGATGCCTTAAAGAGTGCGGAACTTTTTTTTTGTGAAGATACTCGAGTCACCAAACGACTTTTAAACCTTCTATCTTCAAAATACAATCTAACTTTTACTTGTGATACTTTCCAATCTTTTCACCACCATAATGAACAAAAAGTTTTAAAATCTTTAGATAAAAATCTACTTTTAGAAAAAAATGTTGTTTATGTAAGTGATGCAGGAATGCCTTGTGTAAGTGATCCTGGATCAACTTTAGTTGAATACTGTATACAAAATGAAATCCCTTATGATGTAATTCCAGGTGCAAATGCTGTATTAACTGCTTTTGCAATGAGTGGGTTTGATGCTACAGAGTTCTCATTTTTTGGATTTTTACCCCACAAAGGAAAAGATCGACATGAAAAATTGCTAAAAGTTCTTAACAGTGAATTTTTACCAATTCTTTATGAATCTCCCCATAGACTTCTTAAACTTCTTGAAGAATTAGCACAAATAGAACCATCTCGAATGGTGTTTTTAGCCAAAGAGCTAACAAAACTACATCAAAAAACTTTCAAAAAAACCGCTTTAGAATTGTATGAAGAATTTAAAAAATCTTCTATAAAAGGAGAATGGGTGGTTGTGTTACAAAACAAAGTAACATCAGGCTCAACACTTGAGTTATCCGACATCTCTGAACTCGACTTACCACCCAAACAAAAAGCAAAACTCATCTCAAAACTAACAGGACGTAAAACCAAAGAGGTTTATCAAGAAATTTTAGATAAAATCTAGCCATGATAATATATGGAAAACAAGTAGTAATGTATGTACTACAAAATCACCCCGAATTAATTGAAGAAGTACTTTTTTCAAAAGAGATTGATAAAAAAGAATTTTCTAAGTTTTTAAAACTTGGTAAAAAGATTATCAAACTTGATAACAAAAAAGCACAAGGCTTAGCACAAGGTGGGAACCATCAAGGTTTCTTTTTACAGCTTAAAGAACATGAATATAATACAATTGAAGAATTAAAAGAACAAAACTTCATTGTAGTATTGGATGGACTAACAGACGTTGGTAATATCGGTGCAATTGTAAGATCTGCCTACTCTTTGGGAATGGATGGAATTATTGCCAGTGGCGTTAAAACATTGAATAACCCAGGTATCATTCGTACGAGCTCTGGAGCTATGATGGATTTACCATTTGCACTGTATCCAAGCAGTATGGATTTGATGAATGAATTAAAGCAATGTGGATTTACACTTATTGGTGCAACAATGGACGGAACAGATTTAAAAAAGTACGGAAAAATTGAATCACATGATAAAGTTGCTCTTGTTTTAGGAAGTGAAGGTGGCGGTTTAACAAACAAAATTGCCAAGAAACTTGATTTGAAAGTTTCTATTGGAATGTCAAACAGTTTTGATTCTCTAAATGTATCAGTTGCTGCTGGTATTTTAATGTATAACTTAAAAAAATAATAGCAGTATATGTTTAGAATCCTATTCATTGCTTTTCTTTTAACTTTTTCTTTAAAGGCCGAAAATCTTTTATTGGAAAAAGTTGAGAATTTAATTGGAACACAAGAGTTTAATACTCACAAAAACTTAGTCAATCTTCTATTTAAAAATGGGAGCTCTTATTACTTTGGTGAGAATTTAAACTATATTCAAATTTTAAAACAACTAAAACAAAATGGCCTGTTGAAGTTAAAACTATCTCAACCAAAAGAGATAGTTGTAGAATTTGAAACAAACTTTGATCCCATAAAGTCTCTTAAAATCTTAAATGATACCCTGAACAACTTGGGGTATTATTATTATTTTACAAAAAGTACCTTCTTTGATGGGAATGGACATTTGATTTGGAATATTAAACTTAAAACAAGTTACGCAATAGATCCTTTGATCTTAGCAAATGAACTTGCAAATCATGAAAGTAGAATTACCGATATTATTAAAAAAGAAAATGATACTTGGAAATATGTAATCAATACACAGTACTCCGATATTGCTGATGCACTGTATGTTGACACGAATGAAAAAGTCGTTTTTCAAAAACCTTTAAAACCTTATTTTATAAAAATAGGGGAAGCAAAGACATTAAAGATTTTAAGTAGAAAACTAAATAATTGGTATCCATACATAGTTTTTTATGACAAACATTTAACTGTTTTACAGGTTGTAAAAAAAGACAGAGTGTTCAGGGGATTAACAATGAATATCCCCCAAACTACAAGATATATGAAAGTCACGGATTTGTACACGCTTATTAATATCAAGCGTGGGCTCAGCATAATTACAAAGGAATAAAAAGTGTTTCCAGAAATTGAATTTGAAAGAATGAAAAGACTTCCAAACTACGTGTTCGCTGAAGTGAATAATATCAAAATGGAAGCTAGACGAGCTGGTGAAGACATCATAGATTTTTCTATGGGTAACCCAGATGGTCCTGCTCCGCAACATATTATTGATAAACTTAAAGAAACAGCAGATAAATCTAAAAACCACGGTTACAGCGCAAGTGCAGGAATATATAAACTAAGACTTGCCATTTGTAACTGGTATAAAAGAAAATATGGGGTTGATTACTTTGACCCAAATAAACACGCAGTGGCCACCATGGGAAGTAAAGAAGGATATGTTAACTTGGTTCAAGCAATTGTAAACGTCGGTGACGTTGCAATCGTACCAGACCCAACCTACCCTATTCATTCATATGCATTTATGTTAGCAGGTGCTGCTATTCATAAATTTGAATTAAATTTTGGACAAGACTTTAGAGTTGATGAAGACTTATTTTTTGAGAACCTTCAAAAAACTATTAATGAATCAATTCCTCGAGTAAAATATGTGTTGGTAAACTTTCCTCATAATCCAACATCTGCCACAGTAACGCCTGAGTTTTACCAAAGATTGGTAGACATGGCAAAACGTGAGAGATTTTATGTAATCTCTGATATTGCCTATGCAGATCTTACCTTTGATGGATATACCACCCCTTCAATTTTTGGAGCTGAGGGTGCTATTGATGTTGCTGTTGAATCATTTACTTTAAGTAAATCATACAATATGGCAGGTTGGAGAGTTGGATTTATGGTCGGAAATGAACGACTTATTGGAGCACTTAAAAGACTTAAGTCATGGCTTGATTATGGAATGTTTACTCCAATTCAAGTTGCTGCAACCATTGCCCTTGATGGTCCACAAGATTGTGTTCAAGAACACATTGCTAAATATAACTATAGAAGAGATATCTTAATTGATGCCTTCAAAGATGCAGGATGGGAAATGAACACCCCAAATGCATCCATGTTTGTATGGGCTAAAATCCCAGAAAAAGCAAGACACTTAGGAAGTATGGAGTTTTCAAAACAACTCTTAACTCAAGCAAAAGTTGCGGTAAGTCCTGGTATTGGTTTTGGTCATTATGGTGAAGGTTATGTAAGAATTGCCCTCATTGAAAATGAAAAAAGAATCAGACAAGCAGCAAAAAATATAAAGAAATATTTAAAGTCGTTAGACAAGTAGGAAATATAATGTTAAAAATCGCGATAATAGGCGTTGGAACTGTAGGAAGTAGCGTTGCACAAATATTAGAAGATAATAAAGATGTAATCACTGCACGTGCAGGTTGTGAACTTATTCCAGCAATTGGAGTTGTAAGCAACTTAAAAAAAGATAGAAACGTAAGCATAAAATTAACAGATGATATTGATTCAGTTTTAAATGACGAGTCAATTGATATAGTTGTTGAACTTATGGGTGGTGTAGATAAAGCTTTTGAAGTTGTCAAAAAAGCTTTACAAAATAAAAAAGCAGTAGTAACAGCAAACAAAGCACTTTTAGCATATCACAGATATGAATTACAAGAACTTGCTGGTGAAATGGCATTTGAATATGAAGCAGCAGTGGCTGGTGGGATTCCAATCATCAATGCTTTACGAGATGGTCTGGGTGCAAACCACATCTTAAGTATCAAAGGTATCATGAACGGTACTTGTAATTACATGTTAACAAAAATGATCAACGAAGGTGTTGAATACGACGAAATTTTAAAAGAATCTCAAGAGTTAGGATACGCTGAAGCTGATCCAACTTTTGATGTAGGTGGATTTGATACTGCTCATAAACTTTTAATCTTAGCATCAATTGCATACGGAATTGACGCAAAACCTGAAGACATTTTAATTGAAGGAATACAGAGTATTTCTGGTGCTGATATTAACTTTGCAAAAGAATTTAACTACTCAATTAAACTTTTAGCAATTGCTAAAAAAGTAGGTACTGAAATTGAACTACGAGTTCATCCAGTATTTATTCCTGAAACTGAAATGATTTCTAAAGTTGATGGAGTAATGAACGGTGTTTCTGTGATTGGTGATAAAGTTGGTGAAACAATGTATTATGGACCAGGTGCTGGTGGTGATGCAACAGCCAGTGCAGTTATTGCAAATATCATTGATATAGCACGTCGTGGAAAAGGTTCTCCAATGTTAGGTTACCAAATACCTTTAGAGAGCAATTTTACTCTGGCATCAGCTGATTCAATTGAAACTAAATACTATTTAAGACTTAAAGTTGAAGATAAAAGTGGAGTATTGGCTAAAGTTGCTTCAATTTTAGGTAACAAAGATATTTCAATTGAAACAATGGCTCAAAAACCATTACAATGTAACAATGCAAACTTACTTCTCTCTACTCATTTATGTCAAGAAGTAAATATCAAAAATGCACTATTAGAACTAGAAAAAACAGGAACAGTTCTTGAAACTCCTGTTATGATTAGAATAGACTCATAATTATTTAGTAACGGAGCATTACGCTCCTGTTACTCATCTCACTCATTCTTTATTTAAAAAGGGGACACTTTGGGACAAGAAGATAAATTATTAACACAACCCATTCCAAAACTTCTTAGAGATATAGCCATACCAGCAAGTACTGGAATGTTTTTTAATACCATGTATAATATTGTAGACACTTTTTACGCAGGTCTAATTTCAACTGAAGCCTTAGCTGGACTTAGTCTCAGTTTTACCTTCTTTTTTATTATCATAGGTATGGGGTATGGTTTCTCATCTGCTATCATTGCCTTAATTGGAAATGCTATGGGAGCAAGAAAACGTTTATTGGCTACTATTTATGCCCATAAGGGAGTTGTTTTTATTCCATTACTGGGAGTTTTTCTCACCATCATAGGTTATATTTTTGCACCTAAGATGTTTATGTTTTTAGGTGCTAGTGGTGCCTATTTACAAGTAACTACAGACTATATGAATATCATTTTATATGGAACCATATTTTTTATGTTTAACTTTGCGCTGAATGCCATTTTAGTGTCAAGAGGAGATACAAAAACATATAGAAATACTTTGATTTTTGGTTTTTTTGCAAACTTGATTTTAAATCCTTTATTTATTTATGGTTTTTGGATTATTCCAGCTATGGGAGTAAAAGGTCTCGCGTTAGCAACCGTACTTATTCAATTTATTAATATGTTTTACATGTTAAAAAAAGTTATGGAAACAGATTTGATTCACTTTAATAAGTTGGCATATTTTTTACCCAACATGAGAATCTACAAAACCATTTTACAGCAAGGATATCCAGCTAGTTTAAACATGTTAACCATGTCTATTGGTTCATTAATATTGATGTACTATGTGTCAACTTATGGTTATGAAGCAGTTGCAGGATATGGTATTGGATTTAGAGTAGAGCAGATTATGTTACTTCCAGCACTGGGTATTAGTACAGCGGCACTCTCCATCATATCAAATAACTTTGGTGCTAAGAAATATGATCGAGTATATCTAACTATGACCACCGCGTTAAAATACGGATTTATGATTTCACTGGTTGGAGTTATCGTTTTATATATTTTTGGAGAGTTTTTAGTTGCTCAATTCGATCCAAATCCAGAAGTAATTCGTTATGGAGTTGAGTATTTACTCGTAGAAGTTTGGTTGTTTTTTGCATTTGTTACACTTTTTGTATGTGTTTCAACCCTACAAGGAATCAAACAGCCAAAGATGATATTTTATGTGGGTTTATACAGACAAATAGTTGCCAAACTTTTGGTTGCATACATCATTGTTACGTACTTACAGCTTGATTATATTTATTTATGGATGGGAGTATTAGTGATGATTTATTCTGCAGCAATATTTTTGTATTGTTACACAAAAGTCACATTGCGTAAGATAATCGCTTAATCTTGCCACAATAATGCCACAAAATTGTGATAATCTGTTACATTATAGTAACAAGGTTAGCATATGGAAAACACAAAATCAACAATAGCTGTTGTCTGTGGAGGACGAAGTTTAGAACATTCTTTCTCTATCGTTTCTGCGAAAAATATCGCCTCTCATTTAGAAAAAAAATACAATGTCGTTATTTTATGCATCAACTTTGATGGCAATTGGCATTACGGATCTACCAAAGATATTATCAATCCCCATATACTCTTAGATGCTTCGTTTAACTGGAAAGACACCCCCATTGTACATGTATGCAAAAATGGAAAGCTCTTTAATCAAAATGGCCTAGTAGCTAGTATTGATGTTGTTTTCCCCATTACAAATGGAGTAGATGGTCATCAAGGAGCTATTCCAGGTATGATGAAGTTACTGGATATTCCTTGTGTAGGTAGTGATATCTTTGAAACCGTAGTTTGCATTGACAAAGAAATTACCAAAAGTCTTTTGGAAAACTATACCCTTCCCGTAGTTCCTTATTTAGTAGGGAGACAAACAACAGATTATACTTATAATCAAGTAGTACAAAAACTGGGAACTCCATTTTTTGTTAAACCCTGTAGATTAAGTTCTTCAGCTGGAATTTCCAAGGTAAACTCTAAAAGTGAATACAAAGCAGCGCTTCATGAAGCACTTCGATTTGATGACAAGTTTTTACTTGAGGTCGCAATTTTTGGAAGAGAGTTAGAAAGCGCCATTATAGGAAATGACAAACCTTGGGTATCTCCTATTTTAGGAGAAGTTGTTTGTGATGATTTTTATTGTTATGACAGTAAATATCAAAGTTCGAGTACTACTCAGATTATTTTTCCTGCAATTTTAGAAGATGATATCAAAAATAAGATACTTGAATATTCTAAAAAAGCCTATAAGGTTTTAGGCTGCAAAGGATTTGCACGTATAGACTTCTTTTTAGACAAAGAGAATAATATTTATATCAATGAAGCCACCACTCTCCCATTGTTTACTGGAATAAGTATGTTTCCCAAACTCTGGGAAGAAAACATTGAACAGACCATATTTACACTGGTGGAGTTGAGTTATAAAAAATGAGTAATGAAGAGATAACCTCACAAAATATCCCAGACTTGTTAAAACAAATCTCTATACCTGTTGTCACTGGTTTATTTTTTCAAACCATGTATAATATTGTGGATACCTTTTATGCAGGATATATTTCAACCCAAGCAGTTGCAGCTATTTCATTGGGTTTTGTGTTTGTATACATGCTCATTGGAATTGGGCATGGTCTGGGATCAGCCCTAACCTCACTCATCGGAAATTCACAAGGTAGAAAAAAAGATTTTTTAGCTTCTTTATTTGCACATAAGGGGATGCTATTTATTCCTTTAGTGGGTTTATTTTGTTCAGTTGTAGGTTACTTTGTAGCCCCTTATGTATTTGGGTTTTTAGGTGCCCAAGGTTCTTACTTAACATTGTCTCTAGAGTACATCAATATAATCTTACTAGGCAATGTATTTTTTATGGTAAATTTTGCCTGTAATGCCGTTTTAAATGCTTGTGGAGATACCAAAACATATAGAAATAGTTTGGTATTTGGTTTTTTTGCAAATATTGCCTTAAATCCAATTTTTATGTATGGTTTTTATATAATCCCTGAAATGGGTTTATCGGGAATTGCCTTTTCTACTATTTTGGTACAAATTCTAGTCATGTCTTATTTACTCAAAAAGGTTTTTGATAAAAAGATAATATCCCTACAAAATCTAAAAATGTATCTACCTGATAAAAGAATATACAAGGAGTTTATACAACAAGGATTACCTGCAAGTTTAAATATCGTCATCATGGGCTTAGGTGCAGTTCTTTTAATGCACTTTATCTCAGATTATGGTTATAAAGCAGTTGCAGGCTATGGGATAGCGTATAGAATAGAAGCCATAATCATTATGCCAGCTTTGGGACTTAGTACAGCAGTATTAATTATCATCTCCAATAACTTTGGTGCAAAAAAATATCTCAGAGTATTTGAGACTCTAAATACAGCATTAAAGTATGGACTTTACTTTTGTTTAGGAGGTGCAGTTTTTATATTTTTCTGTGCAGAAACATTAATCAAGTACTTTGATACTGATGCTACGGTTGTACAATTTGGTTTGACTTATCTAATCATACAAGTTTGGGTATTTTTTGCTCTTGTGTCTTTGTATATTTGTGTCTCAACTTTACAAGCAATTAAAAAACCTAAAATGATATTTTATATTGGATTATATCGGCAAATATTTGCGCATGTTTTGGTTGCTGGTTTGGTTGTAAAGTATCTAGAACTTGATATTAAATTTCTTTGGTTTGGAATCTTAGTCATGGTTTATTCTGCTGCTATATATTTGTATTTTTATACAAAAAAAACTTTAGAGAGAACAACTCAACTGAAATACTAAACACTTCTTTCTAAAACTTTTGATACAATCGTCCATGAAAATATTACTTTTAGAAGATGACATGATTTTATCTGAAATCATTGAAGAATTTTTGACAGAATTAAACTACGAAGTATCCTTAGCTTATTCAGGTGTAGAAGCAGAAGACTTAGCATACTCTTCAAACTTTGATTTGTTGTTATTGGATGTGAATGTTCCAAATGGGAATGGTTTTGAGTTTTTAGGAGCATTACGAGACGTGGGGAACAAAACACCAGCTATTTTTATTACTTCCTTAGATGATCCAGAAGATATGCAAATAGGCTTTGATAAAGGTTGTGATGATTACATTAAAAAACCTTTTGAGTTAAAAGAATTAGAAATACGAATTAATAATATCAAACGACTTTATAAAATAGAAGACTCCGCCATATTAAAAATAAACGAGCACTTATCTTTTGATACCAATAGTTATTTACTCATCAAAGAAAATGAGAAGATACAATTGCCTAAAAAAGAGGCGCTCATTTTAATGTATTTTGCAAAAAACAAAAACAAAACCATTTCAACTGAAGAGTTGGGAATAAATGTTTGGGATTATGAGAGCTCCCCTTCAGATGCGACCATTCGAACCTATATTAAAAACCTTAGAAAAGTAATAGGTGCTGAAGTATTAACCAATGTTAAAGGAGTGGGTTATCGTTTTAACTAGAGATGAAAAAAGAACATTTTATGGTTTTTACGGGCTGTTCCTAGGTTCAACTCTAGTTCTAATGGTCATTATTGGATGGCTATTTTTCCAAATACAAAGTGACAACCTCAAAGATTTGACCATCTCAAAAATGAAAATAAATGCCAGTAGACTCGCAGCAAAAATCATTTACTCTCACATGCAATATCTTCCTATTCATAGAAGTGATTTGGTAGTTGAAAATGGTTTACATTTTGGTTTATATGATAGAAATCGTCAACCCATCATTGCTCATATCAGTACAAGTATCAACTTCAATCAGAAGCTTTATAAAAAAAATGGTAATACTTTTTTAATCGATACAAGTGCTGCAGGACATCTGGGTATTGTTTATATTGTTATTGAAGAAATTATATTAAAAAATGCCATCAATAATTTACTAAAACATATTTCTATAACATTGGGTCTGACCTACTTTTTGACATCCATCTTAGGTTTCTTTTTGGCTCGGTTTTTTATCACCCCCATTCAAAAACAAAGAGAAAAACTTGATAACTTTATTAAAGATACTACCCATGAGTTAAATACTCCAATAGCAGCTTTATTGATGTGTGTAGACTCTCCAAATCCTACCAGTGCTAAAAATCTCAGTAGAATTAATATAAGTGCTAAAAGAATTTCAGAAATTTACAAAGATTTGACCTATCTTATTTTAAAAGATAAAAATAAAAGTATCAAAGAAGCAGA
>MAAG01000130.1 GCA_002163065.1 Arcobacter sp. 31_11_sub10_T18 | reverse complement strand
GCAAAACCAGGGATTCTCATTTTAAGACCTTTTAAATCTTCAACTGAGTTGATTTCTTTTCTGAACCATCCACCCATTTGATTTCCAGTGTTTCCACCAGGAAATGATAAAACTTTATGTTTTTTGTATACTTTTCTAGTTAATTCTTCTCCACCACCATATGTGTACCAAGAAAATAATTCAGGTGCAGTCATACCAAATGGCATAGTTGATAATGGTAAAGTATTAATATCTTTACCTTTCCAATAATATGAAACAGAGTGACCCATATCATACTGACCACCTTTAACCATATCTAAAATACCAAATGCACTTTTGTGTTTATTTGATGCATCAACTCTAATGACTAAACGTCCATTAGACATTTTTTTCACCATTTTTGCAAGTTTTTTAGGTGCATCAATAAATGGTGACAATGTTGGTCCCCATGTAGTTGCTAATTTCCACTTGTATACTTTTTCAGCTGCAAATGAGCTCGTACCAAGTCCTGCTAGTAAGGCAGTAGCTACAAGTAGTTTCGTAGAATTACGTCTTAAAATATTCATCTTCTTCTCCTTTTCTGACTAATAAGTTAGGTGAACATCATATGATATTCGTATGATATTTTAATGACATTTATATAAATTTTAGCTTTTTTTAAGGACTGAAAAGGGCGTATATTTGAATAAAGAGAGTTAAGAAGTAGAGGTGTTTTAGAAATAATCCCCAAGAAAGGGGATTATTTGAGCTTAGAGATTATCTTGTAAGTAAAGATAATCAGACATTTTTGTCCATTCTCTTGCTTTTGACTGATAAGCAGCTTGTGAATCTAAGATTTCTTTTAATAAAGGTTGACCTTTAGTTTTTTCTACTAATAGTTTTTTGTTTGCAGTTTTCATTGCATCCATTACACTTTTAGGAAATGTTTTGATTTTGATATTTGGATAATCTGATCCAATTTTAGCCCAAGCTACTCCACTCATGTGGTAGTTTTGAACATACATATCATATGCTGATAATTTAATTGCTGACTTTAAGATTTCTTGTAAATCTTTTGGTAACTTAGCCATTTTCTTTTGGTTAACTAAAAATTGTAACTCTGTACCTGGTTCGTGCCAACCAGTATAATAATAAGGTGCAACTTTATGGAATCCCATTTTGATATCCATTCCAGGGCCAACCCATTCAAGAGCATCAATTGTTCCTCTCTCTAAAGATGTATACAGTTCACCAGAAGGAATATTTGTTACAGTAGAACCAAGGGCTGCCATGATTTCACCTGCAAAACCAGGAATTCTCATCTTAAGACCTTTTAAATCGTCAACTGAGTTGATTTCTTTTCTGAACCATCCACCCATTTGGTTTCCAGTATTTCCACCAGGAAAAGATAAAACTTTATGTTTCTTATAAGTTTTTTGCATAAGATCCATTCCACCACCATAGTAGAACCATCCATATTGCTCAACAGCTGTCATTCCAAAAGGCATAGTTGTAAATGGTAAAGTATTAATATCTTTACCTTTCCAGTAGTATGATGCAGAGTGACCCATATCATATTGACCACCTTTAACCATATCTAAAATACCAAATGCTGATTTGTGTTTATTTGACGCATCAACCCTAATAATTAATCGACCATTTGACATTTTCTTAACCATTTTAGCTAAGTTTTTTGGCGCGTCAATAAATGGTGATAATGTAGGCCCCCATGTTGTTGCTAGTTTCCACTTGTATACTTTTTCAGCTGCATATGAAGCTGAACTAAGTCCTGCCAGTAAAGCAGCAGCTACAAGAACTTTTGTAGATTTTCGTCCTAAGATATTCATCTTTTCTCCTTTTTAGGTTAGAACAATTCTAACAACAAGAAATGAGAATGGTATGATATTTTACGTGATATTATTCATTTTTAAAAATATATCCAACGTCAACAACAGTTTGAACATATTCAACAATTAGCAGTTTACGAAGTCTTCTTATGAGAGATCGAATAGATTCAAGTGAAGCTACATCTCCTTCCCAGACATAATTTTGAATGGAGTCAAAAGAAACAACTTGGTTTTTATGATTTAAAAATAAGTTTAAAAGAAGTCTTTCTTTTTTTGTCAGTCTTTGTTCAACTCCATTAATAGTCACCACACTTGATTTATAGTCAAAAAAGCTATCTTGACCAAACGGAATGAGCGCATCACTAATATTACAAAGTTTTTCAATTTTAATTTCAAGTTCATCAATAAAAAATGGCTTTTTGATAAAATCACTACAACCAAATCCGTAAGCTTTTTTTATGGTATCTAACTCCACAGTTGCACTAATAATTATAACGGGTATATCTTCATAATATTCTCTAATTCGGCGTAAGAGTTCAACTCCATCAAGATTGGGTACGTTGATATCTAAAACAAAACAACTGTATCCTTCTCCAATATTATTGTAAGCCTCTTTGCCATCTTCGAAGCTATCGACACTATACTTTTTAAGTTTTAATCTTTTACAGATAGCATTATTGAGTTTTTTATTATCTTCAAGTAGTAAAATTTTCATTATTTCAACCTATCATAATCACAATTTGGTAATTTTATTGTAAACACAACGTTATTATCATCATTGCGGACATTAATCTTACCAGACATTTTATCTTCTATTATAACCTTTGCCATATAAAGACCCAACCCCGTACCTTCTTTTTTCGTTGTAAAATAAGGGTCGAAAATCAAGGTAATCACATCTTGAGCAATGGCACCAGCATCATCAATGATTTCTATAGTATTATACTTGTTGTTGCTTGTGACATTTATAGTGATATTTCCTTTTTCTCCGCTACTTCCATTTTTATCTATAATTTTATTTTTTGCATTGTTAATGAGGTTCATCAATACTTGTTTAAATTCATTTTCATATCCAAACAATAGTATATTCTCATCCTCAGATTGGTAATTAATGGATAAAATTATATTTGAATAAAAAACTTGTTTTCCAATAATTTCAAAAATTTCATCAAAAGACTTTCTAATACCAAAAAGTGTTTTTGAAGTTGAGGGTTTTAAGAAATTTCTAAAATCACTTAAAGTTTTTGACATGTATTGTATTTGAATCATAGAATCTTGCACAAAACTTTTTACTTGGGTATCTTTTAATTCATTTAACATATATGACAGTTCGATTTCTTGAACCTCAGCAGATAACTCAACCAAAGGTTCATTCCATTGGTGAGCAATGGCTGCTACCATATCTCCCATTTCTGCTAATTTACTTTGCTGAATTAAAAATTGTTTTTGCTGTACTCGTTCAGTAATATCATCCATAATACAAACTATTCCACCAACACTACCATCGATATTTAAATATACCGCTTTATTTAATATGAAGTACCTCATCCCCTCTTGTTGGGAATGAAGTGTTAATTCAGAGGTATGTGTACCCAAAGTTTTTAATAATTGTTTATCTGCATTAGTATTTTTAATAGCAATATCTCTTGGGAAAAAATCAAAGGCTGTTTTACCAATCACATCAATTCGTTTATGATGGGCCAAATTAGCGAAAGCTATATTACAGCCTAAAAACCTCCCATCAATATTTTTGTAATATATTGGGTTAGGTAAGGTATCTAGAAGTACCTTGTCAAATTTCAGTTGATTGGATAAATCCACTTCTACTATTTTTCTTTTTTGGATATTTTTTCTCATAGAGATTAATAAAATTGTAAAAATGATAAAAATAATTACAATACTATTTACTAAAAAACTGTATTCTCTGTAAAATGAGAAAGGCTGGTTTACGATGGTATATTCATCTAAGTAATCTTGTATTTTAATGTCAAATTTTCGTAATTCATTATAATCAAACATATATCTATTTGGACTCTTTTCTATAATGGGAATATCTTTTATCTTCTTACCATTAAGTACATCAAGTGCCATTTCTGATATAGCTTCACCTTGTGCTGTGGCTGAAGTTAACATCCCCCCAATAATTCCATAATCCAAATAAAAATCCCATAGACCATAAGTGGGGACTTTACTCACACTCTTTATTTCTTGTAAAGATTCTTTATAAGTAAAAAACTTTCCTGTTTTATCTTTAAATAAAAGGACAAAAAGAATTACCGTATCTTTTTTTGCATTTTTGAGTTTATGCTTGATATCTTCCATATCCATATTATCAATATATTCAATCTCTTTTATTCTTTTACTAAACTTGGGAATAATATTTCTTAAATCACGCCTAATAGCTTGTCCTGTTTTAGAAAAGTCATTAATGATGATGAGTTTTTTTATATCAGGATGAATATCTAAAATAAGATTGAAGTTTTTTTCAATGTCTACTTGCTCAACTATACCTGTCATATATTTATTCATACTGTTTTCTTGTAAAAATGCTTTATCAAAATTGTTAATACCCAAAAATAATACAGGTAAATCTTTAAATAAAAATTCGTGATATTTGATTGTAAAATCAAAGGCATTGTTATCACTGACTAAAATAAGATCAAAATCTCTTTTTACAAATTGTTCTTTATATAAATGTGCCAGTTTGTCTAAATACGTAGGTGTTGCAATTTTCTTCGTATCCATATATACAGTGGTAAGATTGATGTGTTTATAGGGTGAGAGTTTTTGTTCAATTGCCAAAGAGATATCGTCACTCCACTTATATCCTTTATGATACGAGTGAAGTAATAATACTTCTTTAGTATGATGCATGGCATTTGAAACAGTTAATAAAAAGAGTACAAGAAATATAATTCTCTTCAAAAGAGTCCTTTATATAAAAATCACATATCCCGATTTAGGGCCATGGGCACCAATGACAAGTGATTGTTCAATATCTGCAGTTTTGGAAGGTCCTGAGACAAATACTCCGTATCCTGCTTTCTCAAAACTGATTTTATCATATGCTTCATGCATATTATTTACAATATCTTTTTTGTTTACAATTATAACAATATTTTGAGCAATAAAATATAAGACTCTGTGTTTGTTATCTATATTTTTAAGCCAAACTGCGCCATTTTCTGCAACGGCAAACTCACCTTTGACCACAGCTAAATCAATCTTTTCTAAATCATGAGGATTTGAGGCATCATTACAATCTATATTTCCTATAGTAACGCCTTGCACATTAGAAGCAATCACATTTGCATCTGGATACAAATGTTTTATCAAGGAATCCAAATCTTCTTTAGCAGAAAGTAAACCTTGTCCACCTACAGTTTTAATCACATCTTGAAATTTATCTATTTTATTTTCATAAGTAATTCCAAAATCATCAATAATAGGTAAAGGAACTTCTTTTACATTATTCAATTCTCTAATTTTATTTAATATCAAATCTCTACTAGACATTACTTATTCCCTTCTTGTTCTTCTAATCTTTTTTTATATAACTCTTTAAAACTATTTTTGGGCATTTTAGGCATTGCTCTTTTTTCACCCCAAACATTACTTTTAGTATATAGCAAAGAATCAGGTAATAAGGGAACAACTTTTCTTGCCGCTTTCCCTGCAAAGTCCATGAGAGTTGGATGTTCCATAAGCCATGCAGTGGCTTTCATTGCTAGAGCTTTTTTCTTAGGCAAGTATCCTTCTTTTGTAATATCTTGTCTTTGGTGATACAGTTGTTTGTCCAAATCAATATGTACAGGACAAACATTGGTACACGACCCACACAAAGTGCAGGCAAAAGGTAAAGTATTGTTCTCTTTTTTATCTCTAAAAGATCCTAAGATTGAGCCAATTGGCCCAGGAATAACATATCCATAAGAATGCCCTCCACTTCTTCTATATACAGGACAAGTATTCATACACGCCCCACATCTGATACAATTTAGTGCTTGTTGATATTTTTCATCTTCTAAAAATTTTGTTCTTTTATTATCTACAATGACTATATGCATTTCTCCACCATCAATTGGTCCATGAAAGTGTGAAGTATAGGTGGTAATTGGTTGACCTGTAGCACTTCTGGCCAGTAATCTTGTAAAGACAGCCAAGTCTTCAAGTCGTGGTATTAATTTTTCCATACCCATACAAGCAATATGAAGTTTGGGTAAAGAAGAACCCATGTCTGCATTTCCTTCATTGGTACAAACGGTCACGCCACCTGTTTCACTAATGGCAAAATTAACTCCGGTGATTCCAGCATCTGCTTCTAAAAACTCTTTTCGTAAATGCTCTCTAGCACTATGGGTTAAATACTCAGGGTCGGAATTTGAAGCATCTGTACCTAAGTGCTCATGAAAAGTATTTGCCACATCTTCTTTTTTTAGGTGAATAGCAGGTAATACAATATGAGAAGGGGGTTCATTTCTTAGCTGAATAATTCTCTCACCCAAGTCTGTGTCAATAACTTCAATATCTCTTTGCTCTAAATAAGGATTTAAGTGACACTCTTCAGTTAACATAGATTTACTTTTTACAACTTTTTTGACACCTTTTTCTTTTAAAATTGAGTGAACAATTTCATTGTGTTCTTGTGCATCTTTTGCCCAATGAACTTTTATACCTTTTTTGATTGCATTTTTTTCAAACTCTTCTAAATAGTAATCTAAACGACTCATGGTGTGCGTTTTTATGGCACTGGCATATTCTCTTAATTGTTCCCACTCAGGGATACTTTTAGAGGCCAAGTCTCTTTTTTCTCGGACAAACCACAAGGCTTTATCATGCCAATGCATTCTTTCGTCATTTGCTACAAATTCTTTTGCTTTTAAAGGATGATTCATTATACAAGCTCCCCTGTTAAAATTTGAGAGATATGAAGAACTTCTATTCTTTTATTTTCTTTGTTAATTAGCCCTTCCATATGCATCAAACAGGACATATCTGCACCCGTTATATATCGGGCATCTGCATCTTCATGGTCTTTAATTCTATCTTTTCCCATGGCAACTGAGATATCTGGTTCAGTGACGCAAAATGTTCCACCAAAACCACAGCATTCATCATCTCTTTTTAAAGGTACCAGCTCAATATCTGAGACCAAAGATAAAAGGTTTTTTAATTTTGAATAAGAAGGTACATTTAACTCAGATGAACTTCCAAGTTTTAAGCCTCTAAGTCCATGACATGAATTATGAACACCTACTTTATGAGGGAAAGAGACATCTAGTTTATCAATTTGAACCACATCGTGTAAAAACTCACATAATTCATAAATAGAAGTTTTCACTTTTTTGTAATCTTTATCATCTTCATCAAAAAATTCACTGTAATGGTCGTTGACCATAGTGACACAACTTCCAGTGGGTGCAACTATATAATCATATTTTTTAAACAATTTTACAAAACGTTGGGCCAAACCTTTTGCATCTTGACTACAGCCTGAATTTGACATGGGCTGTCCACAGCAAGTTTGCTCTAAAGGGTATTCCACGTCAAAGTTTAAATTTTCTAATAATTTTAGGGTTGCCATTGAAGCTTTTGGATAAAGCTCATTCATAAAACAGGGGATAAATAGTCCAATTTTCATTTTAATTCCTTAAAAGACCAAACACGAAATAATATATTTATTTTAATAAAGTTTGGTATTGATATTTATAATAGTACTTTAGTGGTATGAGAAATTTATGATATTTATTTATTTTGAGATAAAGATGGAAAAATCATT
Source organism: Arcobacter sp. 31_11_sub10_T18 (assembly GCA_002163065.1). Lineage (GTDB taxonomy): Bacteria > Campylobacterota > Campylobacteria > Campylobacterales > Arcobacteraceae > MAAG01. The sequence goes on along the minus strand of MAAG01000130.1, from coordinate 5,625 downwards.
GTCGAGATAATTATCTTTACTTTGCACATTATTGCTAATTTTGTGACATAAGTTAAGAATTTCTTCTTTGTATATTTGAGTATAACTGTCTTTTTTTAAAAAATTAAATACGAAACCTTTTTCACATTTCTCAAAACAGTTTAGAATAAAAAGATAAAATTCATTGACATCAAGTATATTCATTGCCCCACTGCAAACATAATAATCCGCGCTTAGTAAATCGTCAGTTAATACATTTAATAATACAAAATCTGTCTTTGGATATCTTTTGGTAGATATATCAATCATCTTTTGTTCACAATCAATACCAAGATATTTTTTAGGTTTTAAGTCCTCGTCCATCAAATAGTTGTAATATTCACCCATTCCACAACCAACATCTATAAGAGTAGAATTTACTATGTCATCACGAATAAATTCAGTTAATATTTCAAAACGCTTGTATTGTGAAAACTCAGTACTCCAATGAACACCTTGTGCACTGATTCCATATTTATCAATGGATTCTTCGTAAAACTTTTGATTATGGGACTGGGACATGTTTAATCTTTATGGAGTTGCTCAATTATCACGCCATTATCTTTTATAAACTTCGTAATTACTGCGGAATTAGTATGTTCATAAGATACATCATATACAATTCTTTTAATTCCACTGGCAATTACATTTTTAGAACATTCACTACAAGGCTCTAATGTAACATATATAGTAGCGCCCTCAATTGATATTCCTTGCCTTGCTGCCCAAATGATTGCATTCATTTCCGCATGGATTTCATAAGTTTTTGACCATTCGTGATGATCTTGTGTGTATTCTCCATTCCAATGGCTACTACAATTTGTAAAACCTGCAGGTGTTCCATTGTATCCAGTTGATAAAATTCTACCATCTCTAACAATGACTGCACCCACATTTTTAGAAACACACTTAGAAGCACTGGCAATTTCATGTGCTATATTTATGAAGTTGTTATCACTTAACATCTATTTTCCTTATTATTTTGGACTATCATGCCAAGAGCCATGAGTTTTTTCCCATATTTTAGCATCAATTGAAAGTTTATCTTCAATCTCCATCTTATTTATCCCTTGTTTTTTATATTCATTCTCTTTTTGAAACAAATATTTGTTTAAAGTAATGTCTTCATCGTCTTTTCTTTTTATATTTCCAGATGAATCAACTCTTTTTTCAGATAATTTTTTCTTTTTCTCTTTTTTGTCGCACAAAAGATTTATCTTAAAGGTTACAAACAAAATCATAAATAAAGATTCTTTTACAAAATCAATAATCTCTAGCATATAATGGTGGGGTAAATAAACTTCTTAGCATTAACTATTTTGAACATTTTTATTAACTTTACAGAGTATTTTATTAAATATAAGATTTTATAATTGATAATTGAAATTTACGTATCACTTTTATGTATTTTAGAAAAAAATTTACTTTTAGTATATTATCTTAAATTTACAGATCATTAAAAAACATATTTAGTAAAATATTGTGTTTTTTTCCGATTTTTGATAAAAATTGGCTCAAATTTAACGAAATTTGTAAGATTTTAGAAGAAATACGCGAAAATTAGATAAATGAGTTTATCGAATTATAATTAATATTTTTGTATTATACCTTAAATTTTAGACAAAAGGTTAGATATGGATTTTAGAGAGATAAAAGAATTAATTAGAGTTTTTGATAAAAGTGAATTAAATAAACTAAAAGTTAAAGATGCTGATTTTGAAATTGCTTTACAAAAAGGTTTTGACGGAGCAGTAACTGTTTCTGCTCCTGTTGCTGCACCTGTTGCTCTTGCTGCTGCTCCTGTTGCTGCACCCGTTTCTGATTCTGCATCTTCTGATACTGCTGCTGCAGTTGTCTGTGGTGAAACAATCAACTCTCCAATGGTAGGAACATACTACGCTTCTCCGTCACCTGAAGCTGGTGCATTTGTAAAAGCTGGAGATATGGTTAAAACAGGTCAAACTTTATGTATTCTTGAAGCAATGAAAATTATGAATGAAGTAGAAGCTGAATATGATTTCAAAGTAATTGAAGTATTGGTTAAAGATGGATCTCCTGTTGAATATGACATGCCGTTATTTTTAATTGAAAAGATCTAAACATGGCAGAAATAAAAAAAATCCTAATTGCCAATAGGGGTGAGATAGTTCAAAGAGCTATTCGAACTATTAAAGAGCTTGGGAAAAAATCTGTTGCTGTTTACTCTGCTGGTGATAAACATGCAAGTTATTTAAAACATGCAGATGAAGCAGTTTGTATTGGACCAGCTAAATCTGCTGAGAGTTATTTAAGTATCCCTGCAATAATAGCAGCTGCTGAAATGACTGGATGTGATGCAATTTTCCCTGGTTACGGTTTTTTAAGTGAAAATCAAGATTTTGTTGAAATTTGTAAACTACACAATATCAAATTTATTGGACCTTCTGTTGAAGTAATGGACATGATGGCTGATAAATCAAAAGCAAAAGAAGTAATGGTAAGAGCTGGTGTGCCAGTGGTACCTGGTTCAACTGGGGCAGTTCATACTGTTGAAGATGGACTAAAAATTGCCAGAGAAATTGGATATCCAGTTATGGCAAAAGCATCTGCTGGTGGAGGTGGTCGTGGAATGAGATTGGTTGAGAGAGAAGAAGACTTCGCAAACCTTTTCACCGCTGCTTCTTCTGAATCACTGGCTGCTTTTGGTGATGGAACTATGTATTTAGAACGATTTATCAACAATCCTCGTCATATAGAAGTACAAGTTCTTGGAGATTCTCATGGTAATGCTATTCATGTGGGAGAGAGAGATTGTAGTCTACAAAGAAGACATCAAAAAGTAATCGAAGAATCACCTGCTATTTTATTAGATGATGAAGCTCGTGCAAAATTACATGAAGTAGCTGTACAAGCGACTAAATTTTTAAAATATGAAGGTGCTGGTACTTTTGAATTCCTAGCAGATGACCAACAAAACTTTTATTTCATGGAGATGAATACAAGACTTCAAGTTGAACATCCTGTTTCTGAAATGGTATCAGGACTTGATTTAATAGAATGGATGATTAGAGTCGCTGAGGGTGAAGAACTTCTTTCTCAAGATAAAATCAAATTTAGAGGTCACGCTATTGAGTGTAGAATTGCAGCAGAAGATCCTGTAACATTTTTACCACAACCAGGAAAAATCACCGAGTGGATGGTTCCAGGTGGACGAAATGTAAGAGTTGATTCTCATATTTACTCAGGTTATGTTGTACCTCCTTATTACGATTCAATGATTGGTAAACTGATCGTTTGGGGAAGAGATAGAGAAAAAGCAATTAATATTATGAAAAGAGCTTTATCTGAATTTGAAGTTGAAGGAATCCGAACAACCATTCCATTCCATCGAAAAATGATGGAAAACCCAGATTTTATCAGCAACAATTACACAACAAAGTATTTAGATACGTACAAAGGATAAGTTTATGTTAAAGTTATTGGCAATAATTTGTTTATGTTCACTTTCGCTCTTTTCCCAAGAGTATACAATCAATTTAATAGGAAATGAAAAAAAAGAAAATGTTTCATTTAAAATTAATTTTGAAATTGATGAGCAAACAAAACCAATAACTTTACAAAAACTTGATATTAGAGATTTGCCTCAAATCAAATCTCTAAAAATCTTAACTGCTCCTGGACTAAAAGGAACACTTGCCGATGAAAGAGAGGTTTTGGTCTATTATAAAACTTCTTTAGAAATTTCAGGTCTTAAAATTAGAAATTTATACAAAGCGGCTATTATTCGAATCTATGGTGGAGAAACAGAGCTTAATATTACTTTTGATAAAGATCACTATCAAAATATCACTTCTTTACTGAAGTATCATAACATCAAAAGTGAAACACTTAAAGACATCGATAACCTTTATGGGACGTGGACAGAAATAGAATTTAATGATATTTCTCTACCCTTATCCACCATTAAAAAATAATATAATAAATTCCTCTAACCTTAATTAAAGCTAAAAATAGATATAATCCACGAAATTTACATATTCATGTAACCATAAGTCCCTGTAATATTAATTTAAAAATGCATTTTTTCGTAGCCAAAGCCATGTTTTAGCTGATTCATTTTTATTCCGATATTACACAAGTAATCGAGAAAAATGATTATCTATTATATGGTAACGACATAATGTAAGTTTAAATCTAACTACAAAGGTCACTATGACATTTCAAGAATTTAACTTCAAAAAAGCTTTACAGCAATCAATCGACGATGCAGGTTTTAAAGAACCAAGTCCTATCCAAGCAGATGCAATTCCAGTAGTATTAGCGGGTAAAGATATGGTAGGTCAAGCACACACAGGTACAGGTAAAACTGCAGCATTTGGATTACCAATCCTTAACATGATGGAAGAAAAACGTGGTGTTCAAGCACTGGTTGTTGTTCCAACAAGAGAACTTGCTATGCAAGTTGCAGATGAATTATATCGTTTTGGTAAATATTTAAAAATCAATACAGCAACTGTATATGGTGGTCAAGCATATGGACGACAATTAAAAATGGTTGATGGTGCTGGAATAGTTGTTGCAACTCCAGGTAGACTTATTGACTTATTAAAAGGTGGAAAAATTAAAATTTCTCCTTCTTTTGTTGTTTTAGATGAAGCAGATGAAATGCTTGATATGGGATTCTTAGATGATATTAAAGAAATCTTTACTTATCTTCCAGAAGAGCGACAAACATTACTTTTCTCTGCAACAATGCCTCCAGCAATTAAAAATCTTGCAAAAAGAATTTTAAAAGAACCTGAGTTTATTTCAGTAACAAAAGCAGAAGTGACAAACTCTAAAATCAAACAAACATTTTATGTTGTTGATGAATACGAAAGAGATGATGCTTTAATCAGATTATATGATTACAAAAATCCTACAAAATCTATCATTTTTTGTAGAACAAAAAAAGAAGTTGACAGATTATCAACTTATTTAGTCTCTCTTGGCTACATGGCAAAAGGTCTTCATGGAGACATGGAGCAAAGACAAAGAGAAGAAGTAATTCGTGCATTTAAAGCTGACAAATTAGAAGTTTTAATAGCTACTGATGTTGCAGCTCGTGGATTAGATGTAAATAACGTTTCTCACGTATTTAACTACCACTTACCATTTGACCCTGAATCTTATGTACATAGAATTGGACGAACAGGAAGAGCAGGAAAAGAGGGAAGTGCAGTATCTATTGTAACTCCACATGAGTTTAGAATGCTTCAAAAAATCAACAAAAATGTTGGTGGAAAACTTGAACCAAAAGTAGTTCCAAATATTGATTCAGTAAAAGAGAAAAAAGTTAACTCTTTACTTAGTAAAATCAGAAATCAAAAAACCAATGAAGGTGTTTTTGCTATGATTGAGTCATTAAAAGAAGAATTTGATATTTCTACAATTGCCTTCAAATTAGCTTCAATGTTAGCAGATGAAACTAATGTATCAGGAAATAATTTCATTGGTAAATCAGAAAATGATATCACAAAATTATTTGAACGTCTAAAAGAAGGACGTGATGATGATAGAGGTGGTCGAGGTGGTCGAGGCGGTTACAGAGGCGGTCGTGGTGGAAATAGAAGTGGCGGTGGTGGAAGC
>MAAG01000083.1:2212-2448 GCA_002163065.1 Arcobacter sp. 31_11_sub10_T18 | reverse complement strand
TACCATCATAGGATAAGGATGAGGCCCAGCTACTGTTCCTATAATATAATACGTATCTCTAGCATTTGTAACCCAATATCTAATAGCCTCATTCATTGAATCTTTTAGTGTTTTACTTCCAGATTCTACACTTACAACTGAAGCACCTAGGAGTTTCATTCTAAATACATTTAGTTCTTGTCTCTCAACATCTTTTGCACCCATAAAAACTGTACATTCTAGTCCTAAAAGTGCTG
>MAAG01000083.1:438-2141 GCA_002163065.1 Arcobacter sp. 31_11_sub10_T18 | reverse complement strand
TTAGCCAATATTCCTTGAGCTATTGTATTGTTTACTTTATGTGCACCAGTATGGTTTAAGTCTTCTCTTTTTAAATATATTTTTGCACCCATTTCTTCACTGATATTTTTTGCATAAAACAGTGGTTGTTCACGTCCCACATAATCTTTTAAAAGTGCATTTACCTCAGCCCAGAAGTCTTTGTCAAATCTATATTTTTCATATTGCTCTGCAAGTTCTAACATCACTGGCATTAAAGTTTCAGGGACAAATCGTCCTCCGAAAATTCCAAAATGGCCATTGTCATCTGGATCAAATGAACTTGGTTTTGGTATATACATCTCTTTCATTTAAATCTCCAATATACTATAAACTGGTGCAATTTTTTCAACTTTTGGAACACCTTTTAAAAAGTCCAAGTTCATTAAAAAACACACTTCTACCAAATCAGCTTTGGTATCTTTAACTAATTTTGCAGAAGCCACTGCAGTTCCACCAGTTGCTATTAAATCATCTATTAAAAGTACACGACATCCTACTTCTTCGTTGAAAGCATCGAGGTGAACTTCCACTTCATCAAAACCATACTCTAATTCATATTTTTCACAAATAGTTGTTGATGGAAGTTTTCCTTTTTTCCTTACAGGAACAAATCCAATTCCAAGTCTATCAGCAAGTGGTGCTCCAAAAATAAAACCACGGCTATCGATTCCAGCAATATAATCTAAGTTATAATCTTTATATCTTTCTTCTAGATGGTCCATTAAAAGTTTAAAAGCTTGTTTGTTGTTTAAAAGTGTTGTAATATCTTTAAAAACGATTCCAGGTTTTGGAAAGTCGTGAATATCTCTTATTGAATCAAATATAATTTTTTTATCATTTTCGTTTAAAGTCATTTTTTACCTTTTAATATTTATATAGTTTTATTTTGTATCTTACCTAATTTTCTTCATAGGCATTGTCAATTAACTGACAAATTGTATGTCCAAATAATATATGCATTTCTTGAATTCGTGGCGTATCATTTGAGGGTACCACAAGATTAATATCACACAAGTCATTCATAGCTCCACCATCACGTCCTGAAAGACCTAGAGTTTTGCAACCCATTTCAAGTCCAGTAACAAATGCATTGATAACATTTTTACTGTTCCCACTGGTACTAATACCTATGAGTAAATCACCTTCATTTGCTAGACTTTCAACTTGTCTATCAAACACTCTGTCATAACCATAATCATTTCCAATAGCTGTTAATGCAGAAGTATCAGTAGTCAAGGCAATACCAGGAAGACCTTTTCGTTCGCTTTTATATCGTCCAGTTAACTCTGCAGCGATATGCTGAGCATCTGCTGCACTTCCACCGTTACCAAAAAGTAGTATTTTATTTCCAGCTTTTAAAGTATCTACTGCTAATTGGCTGGCTTTTGCCAAGTCTTCTTGGGATACTTCTATTACTTTTTTAATTGTTTCTAAATGTGCTAAAAATTCTTGTTCGATTATATTCTTCGTATTTTTCATTAACATATCCCCTGTATTTTTCCAATGGTTTTGGTGGTACTTTTACCATCAACAAACTCTACTAACTTTACCTCTTTAGCTATATCAGAACCTACTACAACTTTACCTTCATAGTCTCCACCTTTAACTAAAATGTCGGGTTGAACTTTTTTGATTAAATCATAAGGGGTTTCTTCATCAAATACCACTACATAATCAACTGA
>MAAG01000083.1:0-174 GCA_002163065.1 Arcobacter sp. 31_11_sub10_T18 | reverse complement strand
ACTTTTATTTAATGAAGTTTTATATTCTTCTATTTCATCTAAAGTAACTGTTGCACTTCCAAGTTTACTTACAACAACACCAGCTGCTAAATTCGCAAACTCAATTGAATCATAAATATTCTTACCTAAAGACAAAGAAAAACCTAGAGAAGCAAGAACTGTGTCTCCAGCTCC
>MAAG01000118.1:570-13424 GCA_002163065.1 Arcobacter sp. 31_11_sub10_T18 | reverse complement strand
ATACTTTGTTTATAAACATGCCAATTATGTAAGAGACTATCACAAGAATCTTCTTAAAAGTATTAAAGGTTTGATGGCAGTAATGGGATTAAAACATATCAATCAATTAACAAAACACAAAATTATGTTTCTAGATAGAAACTCAAAAGTACATGATAATATTGATGATGTATTTGGAAGAATTTTAGATATTGGAAAAGATGTGGATGAGGATGAGAATGCCTTTGATGCGATTGAGACAGTGAAAAGTTCTGCTAGTGTGGAAAATACTAAAGCTGTGAATGAGAATGCTTTGGATGATGGGAAGAGGGTTGGGTAGACCTAGTTACAGCATAGTTTAAAAACTATGCTGTTAAGAGTTTTTACTTTGAATAAGGTGGCTCAATTATATAACCATAACCTTTTTGTGAGATGATAAAATCATCATCTATAATTTTATCTTTTAAACGTTTCATCACTGTTCTAAATGCAGAATCATTTGTAGGAGCACCTTCCCAAACCAATTCTTTAAATTTTTCAACTGAGACTACTGAACCTATGTTTTCAACCAGCACATCTAGTATTTGTCCTTCTTTTTTAGACAATTTTACACTCACTCCATCTCTATAAAGAACTTTTTTCTCTTTTTTATAAGTATATAATTGGCTTAATTCAACAGGATTATTGTTTGACAATATTTTTTTATCTTCTAAAGCTTCCGTTCTTGCTTTTTGAAGCATTTCCATCATATTGTCAATATTTAGAGGTTTTACAAAATATCCAAGGACTCGTAAGTTAATTAGTTTAAGTAAATGTTCTTCTTCTTTATGAGCAGAAACAATAATAAATCTTTGGTTTGGATCCAGAACTAGAATATCATCAATCATTTCTATACCGTCTTTATTTGGCATTTTAATGTCTGTTAACACCAAGTCAAAGGTTCTATTTTCAGCAAATTCACTTTTGTAAATATCGCTTCCATCTTGACCATCTTGAGCAATAATAACTTCATCAAAAATAGTATTTAAATAAAAAGACAGTGTTTTTCGTGCCAGTTCTTCATCTTCTACTAATAATACTCTAGTTTTGTAATCGTCCATTTCTCTTCTTCCTCAGGGAATTTTTTTAAGTATAGCTAAAAATTATGTTATAAAGGTAAGATTATAATGAATTTTAATCCATCTCTAATATTTTGTGCAGTTATTCTACCATTCATGTTTGTTTCAATAATAGTTTTGGTCATATATAAACCAATTCCAGTCCCTTGAGTTTCAAACTTGGTCGTAAAATAAGGTTCAAACATTCTATCCAAGACTTCTCTTGATGCTTCTCCACAATTGTTGATGATTTGTAAAATCGCCTTATCTTCTTGACGTTCAATTTTAACACTTACCACTGCTTTAAAGTCTACGTTGTGTTTTTTGATAATTGCGGCATCTTTTGCATTGTTTAGAATATTTACAATTACTTGCTGGAATTCATTTTCAAAACCATCAACTTCCACATTGTTATCTTCAATTTCCAAAGTAATATCATTCACTTCAAATTGTGTGGCTACAATTTTGGCAGATTTTTCAATTGAGTTTTTAATATCAAATAAGGCTTTATTTTTTGTGGGTTTATAATAATCACTAAAATCGTCAATGGTTTGGGACATATAATCAATTTGAACTTTAGCACTACTAATGGATTCGTCCAAGTCTTTTTTAGTAAAATGTTTATTGTTATAATTATCTCGTACAAAATGAATCAAAAGATTGATATTATTTAAGGGTTGTCTCCATTGATGAGCTATATTTCCAAGCATTTCACCCATGGCTGCCAGTTTACTTTGTTGAACCAATAACCTATCTTTTTCAATATTCTTTTCTGCTTCAACTTTGACTTTAAGTTTTAACTCTTCCTCTGTCATTTTCATATTGGTAATATCATTAATGTATCCATACAAATGTGTCACCTTACCAAAGTGATCTTTAATAAAAATTGCTCGATGAAAAATCCATCTCTTTTTCCCATTTTTACCATATACTCTATATATTTTTGTAAAACTATTTTTATTTTGTTTAATGGCATTGGTGATTTCCAATGCCAGATTTCTTGTATCTGCCCTATGTATGAAATCCAAATATTTTATTTTTTTATTTTCAAAATCTTCTTTGGTATAACCATAAGCACTAATACTCTTAGACACATGAACTACATCCAAACTTTTGTTATTCTTCCATTTAAAGATAACAATTCTTCCATATTCAACGAGAAGTTCAACATCCTGTAATTCTTTTGTTAATTGTTTTCTCTCTTCAATATCCATAGACATCATTAACATTCTTTGAGGCTTTCCGTTTTTATCTTTAAAAACACGACCACGAACCAAGACCCATTTGTATATATTTTGACTGTTTTTCAATCTATATTCAACCACAAAATTTTCGCTTTTACCTTCTAGGTGTTTATCGAAGCTCTCTTGTACTTTAACTTTGTCACTGTCATGAATGAGATTTAACCATTGGGCAAAAGTTGTGATGTCACCCTTTTTATATCCAAACATTTCCAGCCATTTATCGGAAAAATAAATCACGTCTTTTTCAAAGTTAATATCCCATAAACCATCATTTGAAGCAATGATGGCCAATTCATATCTCTCTTTCCAATGAACTTGTAATTTATTTTTAACTTCAAGTCTTCTATTATAGTGGGCAAGAATTAGATTGATATACTTGGAAAATGCAACCGTAGCAATTCCTAAAAATATAGCAATAAAAATAATTGAAATAACCACAGTTGTAAATCTATTTAAAGAAGCTATTTTTATTTTTGCAATTTTTTCTTTAATATTATTTGGCATTCGTACACTGGATTCTTTAATAGCAACTAAATATTGGTACTCAGGGAAGTTAAATACTTTATTGGTCAAAGTAATATTGTTTCTTCTTTGATCGTGATAGTACTTGAGTATTCTTTTAGATTCATCCGTATTAAACATTTCCATTACATTCTCATAAGTATCTACTTTTCCAAAGTTATGATAGTTATATACCAAGTCTGTTTTGTAATCGTAAAACCAAAAATGGTTATCCAAACCTTTACTTTTTGCAGATAATGATTTAATAATACTTTTTTTAAGTAAGATACTCATATCATCAACATTAGAAAAAGCTCCAAAATACCAGCCAAGTTCTTTTATCTCTTCAAAATAACTCAACCTGATATTTCTTTTATTTTTATCAAGCCAATATTGAAGATTCCCATTCCCTAAAAATTGTATATTTCTCAAGATATGAATTCTAAAAGAATCAGAAGGAACATTAGAATCAGTCAAGGTTTGTAAATATCTAACAATACTCTTCCCATAAATCACCTCAAATGTTTTTGAGTTAAAAAATACAAATTGAATATCTTTGTCATTTTCAATTTTTTTAATAAAGGGTTTTATTTGTTCAAATGAAAGTTTTTTATCACCCAAAGTCAAAGACTTGATAAAACCACTGACTTCATAAACTCGGTGATTTAATTCTCGCTCAACTTCGTCAAAAATAGCACTTGCTTGGTCTTGTGAGTCATTAATAAATTCATTTAGTAACTTTTTTTTAATAAATTGTTCTTCTTGAATTAATAAATCTATTCTATTTTTTTGATCTTTTTCTAAAATAAGAGAACTAAGAAATATGGCAAGGACAGCCATTACAAGCACAAAAATAGGAGGAACATAAATCAAGATTTTCCGTATATCTTGTAGTGTATGAAATCTACGTCTTAAAAAATTCATGAGATACCTTTAATAAATTACTCGTGCAAGATATAAACCATGTCCATCTGCAGGATATTTACTGATATGTTTTTCTTTGTTTAATTGGGCTTTTAAATCTTCAATACTTAAAGACCCTTCTGATATTTTTAATAAGAATCCTACCATAAGTCTTATTTGACTTCGTAAATAACTATTTGCTTTAAATTTAAAAACATACATATCTTTATACTTATAAAACTTCGTTTCATAAATGATTCTTTTTAAAAAGTCTTTATCACTGCCTCGTTTGTGAAAGAATTCAAAATCATGTATCCCTTCAAAATATTTAATGGCATCACAAATCAATTCTTCATTGATTTTTGTTACTTGTGTGATATATTTTGCATTAAAAGGTGTTTTGTTTTTTGTGGTAACCAAATATCGATAAACTCTTTTTTTTGCCCAAAATCTTGCATTAAATTCTTCTTCAACTTTTACAATTTTAAGAAGTCTAATTGATGAGGGGAGTTTTCTATTTAATACTATTTTGAGTTTTTCAAAGTCATTCCAAAAATCAGGTACATGGGTATTAAATACTTGTCCTGTAGCATGTACATTTTTATCCGTGCGTCCACTAAATGTTATTTTGGCATCAATTTGTATGGATTTAAAGGCATCAATTAATTTATTTTCAACTGTAATTTCATTTGGCTGTTTTTGAGAACCTTTATATAAAGAGCCATCATAAGAGAGTGTAACTTTGATATTCATAGTATTTTAATAAAATTCTTTAATCTTTTTTGTATACACAAAATAAGTAAGTGCTAGCCAAAGAAGAGGTACGGTGTATAAAGAGTTAAGAAATAAATGTTTAGAAAGATAATCCGAACCCACATAATAAAGAATCACAAAAGAAATAGCCCACATAACCGCTTTGTTTTTTTCATATCGAGGATTAAAATATCCAAAAGAAATTACCAACAACAAAGAGAAAAGAGGAAAAACTGAAGTTAAACTATAAAAAACAAAATCATCAATATCAATATTGTGTTTAAATTTAAACTGCCAATGATCATAGGGATTAATAAATGGTTTTGATTTTGCATTTCCCAATTCACTGCTTATTTTCATACTCTTAAAATCAATTTGGTTTAATTCTTTTTGCGTAATAGCAAAAGATTTTCCGTCATTTAAAACAAAACTTAGGTCACCCTCTTTGTTATTAAGCTGTGCAGTCTGAGAAAGAATGAACTGATCAGTTTTTCCATCACTTTTAAACAGCTTTACATCAGAGTATTCTTTACCTTTTTTATCTGTAATATATACTAACCAATCACCAAACTTCTGACCAAACTCAGATTCTTTGATGTTAAAATTGGCTTCTTTTTTCTTCATATCTAGCATTTTGTTGGTCAAATGTTTTGCTTTTGGAATCAAACCTAAAGAAATAATTAGCATAGATACTGTTAACATAACAGTTATTGGGAATAATATTTTAACAATTTTTAAAGGGTTAAATCCAAAACTGGTAATGACGATGAGTTCGTATTCACTGGATAACTTTGAAAGAGAGATTACCAATGAAATGAAAAAAGAGATGGGTAAGGTATAAAAGATAATAATAGGAACCACATACACATATAAAGTGAGTAGTTCAAATACATTCATGGTAATTACAGAAGTTAGAGCTGCAATTTTAACCAAATATACGATGGAAGTGATAAAAAAAAGTCCAAAAAAGATGGGAATAAATGTTAATGAAATTTGTGAAAATAAATACTGTTTTAACTTCAACTAAAAACCTTCAGATAATAAAAAAATAAATTCTATAAAAAAACCAAGACTAAGATAAGGAATAAAGGGTGTTTCGATTTCTTTTTTAAATAGTATATTATATAGTGACGGGATTATAGCACAAAGTGCTCCTAAAAATATAGCTGTAAAACCAGCTTTTATACCCAATATCATTCCAATTACAAAAACTATGGGAATATCACCCTCCCCTAAAGCTTTTTGATGCTTTAAATCTTCATTTTTTGTGAGTTTGTACTTGATATTTTGAATATAGAAACTCAATAAAAAATCTAACATGATAAAGGCACCTGCAAAAATCAAGCCATTTGTAAAAGAACTAATAAAATCATTATTCACTGCAAATAATGATGAGATAAAAATGAATACCAGTAAATAATCAGGAACAGCTTTATATTTTAAATCAATAAAAGACAATACAATTAAGAGATAAAAAACCAAGGTAATGCAGATAAAGTAACTTCCAAATCCAAGTTTATGAAACAATAAAACAGTAACAAAACTTGTTAATAGTTCAACAAAAGGATATGTCAGTGATATTTTAGTTTCACAAGAAGCACATTTTCCTTTTAAAAAGATGTAGGATAAAATAGGAATATTGTGATACCACTTGATTTTCACCTTACACTTTGGGCAAGATGAATTGGGCAAAACTATTGATTGACCTAAGGGGAGTCTATAGATAAGAACATTAAAAAAAGAGCCAAAACATAAGCCAAACAGAGCAACGAATATATAAGTCATTTAATCATCACCTTAGATGCCTCCAAATCTTCTTTCTCTGTGTCTATAATCATGAATAACATCATCCAATAAAAAAGGCGTAAACTCTGGCCAATAGGTATTAATAAAAAACATTTCAGCGTATGCATTTTGCCACAGTAAATAATTTGACAATCGAACTTCCCCGCTGGTTCGTATCAATAAATCAACATCTGGCATAAATGCAGTATCTAAACATTTGTTTATATTTTCTTCACTCACTTCCAAATTTTGAACCGTAAGTTTTTGTACTGCACGAACTATCTCATCGCGACTTCCATAATTTAGTGCTAAAACCTGTGTTAATCCTGAACAGTTTTTTGTTTTTTCTTCAGTGGCAGAAATAACTTTTTGTAAACTCTTAGAAAATCGGCCTAAGTTTCCGATGGCTTTAAATTTTACGCCATTTTTCAAATAAATAGGCAGTTCTTTTTTTAAATATCGCTCAAGTAGTTTCATTAAAAACTCAACTTCTAATTTGGGTCGATTCCAGTTTTCAGTACTAAATGCATATAAAGTCAAGTATTTAATACCCAAATTATTACAATGAGTGGTAATATCTCGAACTCGAAGAGCACCTTCTTCATGCCCTGCAGTTCGCTTAAGATTTCGCTCTTTGGCCCATCTCCCATTTCCATCCATAATAATGGCAATATGAGTTGGTAAATTTAAATCTTTTTCTTTATCTTCACTATTTAACATCTTAGTTTTCTAACTTTTCAAACTCGTTTTTTAACTTATCCAATAGTTTTAAAGAGATATCAAACTTATCACCTTTTAATTCTTTGATCTCTTGAACATTATTGATGATTAATTCTATAATATTATTATCCGAACCAAAAGGATTGTTTTCATCTATGATATTGAGACAAACAGCATCCAAATTTTTAGTTTTTACCATGTTTTGTGCACTTTGATTGGCACTGAATTTATCCATCTCTGCTTTAAAACCAATGGTATAAATCTTCGTTTTATCAAGGCCACTTAAAATATCTTTGTTTTGAATCAAAGCCAAATCCCAAGTTTTTCCTATTGTGTCTTTTTTGAGTTTTCCTTCATTTTCAAGTGCAGGTAAATAATCACTCACAGCTGCAGCCATAAATAAAAAAGGTTTTTGTACTATTTTTGTTTTATCTGTGGCCACCTTTAAAGACTGTTCAAGTGCAGCTAACATTTCAAGAGAACTGTTAACAGGAACTATTTTAATATCCAAGGGTAAATTTTCATAACCTCTACTTGCTACTAAAGTAACTTTTGCTCCTTTAAAAAACAAAGCCAAAGATAAAGAAGCTGCCATCTTTCCAGAACTAAAATTACTGATATAGCGAACATCATCAATTTTTTCAACAGTTCCACCACCACTGACGACCACTTCTCTATTTTCCCAATAATCATCTTTTAGCAACTCTTGTACACTTGAACAAAAAATTTCACTGGGTTGAGCCAGTGCACCATCACCTATGTCTTTACATGCAAGTTCTTTTATTTGAGAACTTACAATTTTGTAACCCAAGGCACTAAGTTTTTGTAAACTTTGCACAGTAATGGGGTTTTGTATCATATTGGTATTAGCAGCTGGCGCGATTACTTTTGTTTTGATATAAGCCAAGGCTGTTTGAGTTAAGAGATTATCAGCTATTCCATTTGAGAGCTTATTAATTGTATTTGCACTCGCTGGCGCAATTATAAACAAATCTGCCCATTTTCCTATATCAATGTGGTTGTTGATACTACCTTTATCCCAAGACTCATTTCCTTCATCTAAAATAGTTTGTTGAGAAATGGTTTCAAAAGTTAATGGTGTTACAAATTTTTTTGCAGATTCACTCATTATTACTTTGACATTGGCATTGGCTTTTATAAACAGTCTGATCAAATCCAATGTTTTATATATTGCAATAGATCCAGTAACACCTATAAGAATATTTTTACCACTTAACATCATATATTCCTTATTTATTTTTTTGAAAAAAACTTATAAAAAAAACCTTTAACTATTTTTAAAGGTGCTCGGGTTAGTGCTAATTCGCCACTTTTTAAATCTTTTGTGATAGTACTACCTGCAGCTATCATTACATCATCTTCAATGGTAAGAGGTGCTACCAATTGTGTATCACTTCCAATAAAAACATTTTTACCAATTTTTGTTTTATGTTTGTTCACTCCGTCATAATTACAGGTAATCATTCCAGCACCAATATTCGTACCTTCATCAATTTCACTATCACCTATATAACTTAGGTGGCCTGCTTTTACCCCATTTAAAGTTGATTTTTTTACTTCAACAAAGTTTCCAATATGCGTATTGTTTAACACTGTGTTGGGTCTAATTCTAGCCATTGGTCCAATGTCTGAGTTTGTTAATATTGAATCTTCTACAATAGAGTTTGTTTTTATATGGGAATTGTTAATTTGAGTGTTTCCCAATAAAGTCACTCCATTTTCTAAAATAGACTCTCCTTCAATTTGGACACCCTCTTCAATATAAATAGTGCTTGGTAATCTCATAATGACACCATTATTTAAAAAAGATTTTTTGATTCTATTTTGATGAATTACTTCAGCCTCACTCAAATCAACTTTAGAGTTCACTCCTTTAAAGTTTTCTTCACTTACCAGTAAAGGATATAAAGTTTTAGAACTTGAAATTGCTATTTCAACAAGATCAGTAATGTAGTATTCTTTTTGAACATTTGCATTGGATAGTTTGGGTAAACTTTCTAACAAAAACTCTGTGTCAAATTGGTAAATTCCTGCATTTACAGTTGTGATCTTTTTTTGTTCCGCATTGGCATCTTTTTGCTCAACTATTTTTTGAACTTTATCATTTTCAATAATGACTCTTCCGTAACCATTAGGGTTATCAAGTTTTAAGACCGACATAACAATGGTAGCTTCATTTTCTTGGAATTTTTCAAGCTCAGAAGATTGAATTAAAGGCATATCTCCATTTAAAACCAAGGTTTTTTCATATTTTGGTTTTATTCCCATAACTGCACCACCAGTTCCTGGATAGTTTTCATGGTCTTGAATAACAAAGTTTACATTTTCAAAGTATTTTTCCATTCGCTCTTGGACCAGCTTTGCCTGGTGATACAAAACAACAGTAACGTCATCACTTAGTTTTAGTGCCTCGGAAATAGAATAATACAACATTTCTTTACCAGAAATTTTATGTAATACTTTGGGTATTGTAGACTTCATTCTTGTACCTGCACCTGCAGCCAAAATAATAATAGAGAGTTTATTCATGTAAGTTAATTCCAATTAATTTATTTTTATTCGTTGATCTCTTTTTTAAGATTGGTGACCACTTGTTTGATAGAATCACGCATTTTAGCTTCAGTGATATTACCTTGTAAAAGTTTGTCAAGATTTGCTTCTCTTTCTCTAAAGAAGTTTTTCACAGCTTGACTTTTTTTATTTTTGTTATACATTAATACTCCCGAAGCAATTAACACCACAACAAGATTTACATGTCCCAAAATAGCCGCATAATTTAATATGGTAAATCCAGCATAATCAGGTTCATCCATTTTTGCACCTGCAGCAATTAACAATCGTGCAATTTTATAATTACCCTTCCATTGAGTATGATGAAGCGCAGTACGTCCTTGTTTATCTTTAATATTTAGGTCCGCTTTTTTAGTTAAGAGTTTTTCAACCACTTCTAAATCATTGGCAATAATGGCTTTATGAAAAACAGTTTTCCCTTGAATATCCACAGAATTAACATCCACTCTGAATTTGAGTAAAAAAACCAAACGCTCAATGAACAGTTCTCGCTCTCTTGGTCTTTTTATTTTAACACCTTCATCAATTAAAACAGAAAGTGGCGTATCTCCATTGATATCACGAATATTGGCATCACACCCATTATTTAAAATTGTTTTGATTATTTCAAGATTATTGAAATTAATCACATCATAAATAACCGTTCGTCCATCTTTTTTGGAGATATTAATTTTAGGTTTGTGGGTTAACATTCTCTTTAAAAGCCCCATATAATCTTCATCGTGAATAATATCATAGAATCGTCTATTGGATGTTTTTTTACCATTTTGTTGAATAAGAATGATTTCCACAAGGTCATCAACTATGGTTCGTTCATTATTATCTCGATGATCAATATCTGCACCTTTTTCAATGAGAAAATCAATCATACTAATATTACCAACACCACCTATAATTGCATCAAAAAGTACGGTTTTACCTTCTTTATCTCCATGGTTGATATTTGCCCCAGCAGAGAGTAAGAACTCAATAGTATCGTAGTTTTTACGCTCTATCTCACGAAAGAGAACTGTTTTACCATTTGAGTCTTCTCTATCAATAGCAAGACCATGTTCCATTAAAATTGAAGTAAGCTTTAAATAATTTCTCTCTGGAGAAACCAATTTATACTTACCTTCAACCTCTTGACCGGGATTATTCAAAATACCTAGAATTTTTAAAAGTTCATCCAGTATTGTTTTATCATCATTGTCTTTTTGATTTATTTTAATACCTTTTTTTAAAAGCATTTCAATAAATTCAAGATTTTGAGCCCCAAGAATAACTGAATTAAATAAGATGTTTTGGCGATTGTGATCATTGTGATTGACATTTAGTCCATTACTGATTAAAAATTTTGCCATTTCAGAATCTTCTTTTAAAGCTGCACCAAACAGAACCGTTTGACCAAATTCATCTTGAATATTGGGATCATCCACTTGATGTATTACATCTCGAATAATATCAAGATTTCCACCTTCAATAGCATCAAAAAGTACCGTTTTACCGTAAGTATCTTTGATATTTAAATCAGCATTTTGAGCCAAAAGAATTCTAAAAACCCGGGAGTTCCCTTCTAGCGCTACATCTTGTAAAATAGTTCTTCCAGATTCATTGATAAAATTAACACTGGCTCCATTATCAAGAAGAAAGCGAATCATCATTCCATCTTCTTTATCAATGGCTTCTGTTAGTACTGTTTTTCCATATCGATCTTCTGCGTTGATATTTACGCCATTTTTAATCAATAACTTGATTGATTCAACTCTTCTTTTTTTTGCCAAATCAAAAAGAATTGTTCTATCATTTTTATCTTTGAAGTTTATATCCACTCCACCATCAATAAGCTTTTGTATTTTGGCTTCGTTTAAATAGTTTTTTAGTAGTTCTTTTTGTAATGTTTCCGCGTCATTGGACTTAAACATATTAAGCATAGCCTAATCCTTCTTTTCATACATAGACATATATTGTATCCAATTAATAATTAACTTTTGAATCTCTTCGTGAATTTCTTCTTGGACTTCTTTTATAATTGTTACTTTTCTGTTCATATCTACTTCTATCATTTGAACTTGAAATCAAGCCTTTTTTTAGCGATTTTTCTATAAATTTATTTAAAGACTCTCTTGTCATTCTGGCTTTTGCATTATCAGGAAACAAGTCTGGCATTTTATATGAAATCCAAAGATACAAGGAAATCTTCTTAACTTCGTCTTCAACTTGTAATAAATCTTTTTGAGTAACTGCTTTTTTTGGAATTGTAATAGAAGGTCGATATCGTATAATTCTGTTTTTTAATACCGCATTGATGTAGACTTCAAAAGCTTGTTTAATAATCATCGATTTTTCAGTAATAGGAGCTTGGCTTAACATATATTTGTCTTCAAGTTTTAAATTAAATCGGGTATCCACAATACGAGCAGCACTAATCATCGACGAAATATTTGCAGCTACGAAAGGTCCTGAAAAGCTCATCTCTTTTGCAAAAAACTTTAAGACTTTGGTTAAATTTTTCGTTTGAAGGTGAGATGCCAATTCTTCTATTTGCTTGGCATTTGCTTTTACTTTAAAAGGAGGTTTGATGGTTTTAATGGGCGCATGAAATTCACTTTGAATATGTTCCAGAATTTTTTTACTGGTTCCGCCAATAAATCCTTCTTCATGATGTCCATATCGACCTGCTCGACCTGCTATTTGAACTATTTCGTTGGGAGTAATTAGACGTTTACTCACTCCGTCAAATTTGGTATCAGTTGTAAATAAAATAGTTTTTATAGGTAGGTTTAATCCCATAGCAATAGCATCTGTAGCAATTAATACTTGACTCTCCCCTTCTCTAAAACGTCGTGCTTCATCACGTCGTACTTCAGGACTTAGATTTCCATATATTACAGATACCTTATGAAACTTTTGCAGTTTTTGTTTGTACTTTAAAACATCATTTCTACTAAAAGCGATTAAAGCGGTACCACTTTCTATTTCTCTAAGGGTCGTTGCTTTTTCTAAAACTTTAAGTTCATTTTTTCTTTTAAATTTAACCACTTCAAGTTCTTCACCCAAATAAGCTGCAATTTTTTTAATGGCTTCTAAGGCATTAACACTTCCTGTCATAATGACTTTTTTTGCAGGAACTCCAATAATCGCATTTACCCATGCCCAACCTCTGTCATCATCAGCCAACATTTGGATTTCATCTATGACACTTACATCAATATCTAGATCATAATCAACCATTTCAATAGTAGAACAAACGTGGGAAGCATCTTCATCAAAGATTTGTTCTTCTCCTGTGACTAAGGAA
>MAAG01000118.1:0-529 GCA_002163065.1 Arcobacter sp. 31_11_sub10_T18 | reverse complement strand
AGCAAGCAATCTAAGAGGTGCTAAATATATTCCACAATAAGCTTTTTTAAGCTCTTCCATGGCCTGATAAGTTTTTCCACTGTTTGTTGGGCCTACATAAAAATATAGTTTTCTATTGATACTTCGAGCTAAGGGATAAAGTGATTTTAAATCACAATTTAAAAGTGTTTGTAGTTCTTCTTTCCAAGATGTTTTCATAAATTTAATTAAAACCTTTTATATGTATATGTAATTCATTTTATCATAAAATAAAACATATTATATAAAAGGTTATTATATGACTTCTATTGAGATGTATGAAATTGCATTAAAACTTTATTATGCCAATAAGATACAAGAGGCAAAAGAAGCTTTTATTTACTGTCTCCAAGTAGATGCAAAATTTTTTCACGCAAAATTTATGCTTGGGAATATTAACCTTCAAGAAAGCAATTATAAGGAAGCGATAGTATCATATAAACAAGCAATAAAACTAAATCCAACATTTACACTCACTTATAATAACTTAGCTTCAACTTTTACAAAATTA
>MAAG01000077.1 GCA_002163065.1 Arcobacter sp. 31_11_sub10_T18 | reverse complement strand
AAGATATCCAATGAATCTAATACTGCTTTTTGGTCTTTCTTTTTATTCAAAAACATTTGATAATCCTATTTTAATTTTTTGTATAGTTCAGTTGCATTAAGTATTTCTGAGTTTGTTGGCTTAACTCTAACTGAGATATATCTTTTTTTCCCATTTGCCCCAACAGATGGATATGCTGTTGCATTAACCCAATAAAAATCTCCATTTTTAGTTCTGTTTTTAACTATTCCCTTCCATATTTGACCTGCTTGAACTGTACTCCACAAGTCTTTGAATGCTGCTTTTGGCATATCTGGATGTCGTACTAAGTTGTGATGTTGACCAATTAGTTCATGTTTTTCAAAACCTGCAATTGTACAAAAATCACTATTTGCATAAATAATACGCCCTTTTTCATCTGTTTCTGATACGATCATTGTATTTTTATCTAATTTTATTTCTTTCATCTCTAGTCCCTCTCTTGATAAATGAAATTTTATAATAAACTTATCTATTAAAAATGACATTACATAACTGATAGAGTGATTTCTGATTATTATTTAAAATGAGATAACATAGTTGTATCAAAAGGTTTTTCGTTATATGAATATAGGTAATGTTGGAGAGTTTGTCTATTTTATTAAGTTTAATAAAATAAAATTTATCTAAACTTATAGCCTTGTTTATAAATATTTTCTATAAAAAAATGATTATTGTCTGTTATTTTTACAATTTTTCTTTTGAATCTAGATATTAGCTGAATAATTGTATTTATGTGCAAATTATTATGATTAAAAAGTTCTTCATTTATCTCATGAAGTGTAAAAATTTTATTTTGATAACTAGTAAATAACTCTGTTAATAGTATTTCATTGTGAGTTAGATGAATAACTTCATCCAAGTAAATAAGGCTTTTTTTATTTTCGTCCCAAGTAAGGTTTAAACCAAGTATAACTTTATCAGTGGTTTTTTTTTCTTCTATAATTAGTTGTATTGTTTTGCTCATTGTTTCTAATAATTCTTTGAATATAAATGGTTTTACAATATATGAAGTTACTCCTATTTTAAGTACTTCTAATAGTCTTCCTCTGTCACTATACGCACTCAAGAATATTATGGGTATTTTGTAGTTATCTTCTCTTATTTTTTTAGAAAGAGTTATTCCATTCATTTTTGGAACATTGATATCTAAGAGAAGTATATCAATTTGTTTTTCACAATAAATCTCATATGCTTCTTCTCCATCTGTTGCAGTATAAATATTAGAGAAAAGTCTCTCTAAAAAATAAATCACGTTTTCTCTCACTTCTAAATCATCTTCTAAGTATAATAAATTTAACTTCATTGACACTCACTTCCTTTGATTTCACGTTATTATAATAAATTTTTTCTTAAATTATAATATTAATAGTTATTTATAACATTCATAAATTTATTAATTTTTTAACTTTATGTTTAAGTAATATATGAACAAATACATAAGAGTCTTAAAAGAGTCGTATTTAAAAAGAGAGGGTTTTGTATAAGTTTTGCGACCTTTATAAGACTCCATCT
Organism: Arcobacter sp. 31_11_sub10_T18; assembly: GCA_002163065.1. Lineage (GTDB taxonomy): Bacteria > Campylobacterota > Campylobacteria > Campylobacterales > Arcobacteraceae > MAAG01. The sequence continues at coordinate 1,080 of MAAG01000077.1, read as the reverse complement.
TGGTTAAACTCAATGTCATAAAATAGAATTAATACTAAAACTAGGAGTTTCGAATGGTAATTGTTAATATAAATGGTGTAGATAGAGTTCTTAGTCAAGCTGAAGTAATAAAAGGTCTTGAGGCTGGGAATCAATTAAATTTTAAACTTTCTCCAGGTACTGAGTTTGAATCAGATCTATTTGGTGAGAATTCTGAAAATGTTAAAATTACATTTACCAATGCAGATGGAACTTCTTTTAGTATTATCTTAGAAGGTATGGGTGATTTATTGGCAAATAATGTTGCTGAATATGAACTTATCAATGTATTAAGAGTAGATGATAAAGGAGATTTAACAGGTGAACAACTGGCTTCAATCTCAGATATCGCTTCTGTGGCTGCATCTTCAGCAGCAAGTGGAGATTCGGAAACTCCTCAAAATCCTAACAGTGATCAATTTAATCCTAATAGTAATACAGATGAAAATACTGATGACCAAGAAGATAATAATAATGAAGATAATGAAGCAGATGCAACTGAGCCAGGTGTAGCTTCAAATTTTACCGATGATACCTTAATTATTAGCGGAGATACCGTAGATACTACCATTGAAGATGATAATACAATTGCTACAGGTGATTTAGATATTGTAAATGCTCAAAATATTGAAGTACTTTTTACTACACAAACTGCATTAGAAGGTGAGTATGGGACATTTTCAGTAAACAGTGAGGGTAATTGGGTATATGAACTGTATGCAAATGATGGAAGTGAAAATGGAGACAAAGTTCAGGCATTAAATAATGGTGAAATTGTAACTGAAACATTTACAGTAGTAAGTGAAGATGGTACTACATCTGAAGATGTTACTGTAACAATTACAGGGACAAATGATGCACCAGTAATTGGAGAGGTAAAAGCTGAAACAGTAGATGAAGGAGTTGCTTCATTTACCGGACAGCTTTCAAGTACTGATGCTGACAACATTTCAACAGCTGCATACTCAACAGAATCAACACAAGCTGGATTTACATTAGCAGCAGATGGTTCATATTCATTTGATCCAACAAATTCAGCATATGATTACTTAAATGAAGGAG
>MAAG01000015.1 GCA_002163065.1 Arcobacter sp. 31_11_sub10_T18 | reverse complement strand
AAGCGGATAAAATTTATTTCTCAGCGCAATGGTTAAATATGTTTGGCTATAACAAGGGAGAATTGAGCAACTTCTCAGATTGGTTCGCTCTTATTCACAAAGAAGATAAACATCAAGTTGAGGAAAAGTTTGACAAGATATTTTGTGGAATGGATGATAGTTTTGTAGGTGAATATCGACTTAAAACGAAAAATAGTGGTTACAAATGGGTCTTTGCACGGGGAAAACTGTTTACTGAAGAAAACAGTGATTCTCAAAGAATGTTAATGATGTCAATGGATATTGATAAAAACAAAAAAATGATGAAAGAACTCTTAGATGTAGAATTACTTGTGGAGGATGGTAGGATTGTAATATTTAAATGTAACAATGACAACAACCTTAGTGTGAATACCATATCTAACAGTATTAAAACTTATGGGTATTCTAAAAGAGAATTTGAATTAAATAATCTTAACTTTATGGATATTATTTATGAAGAAGATAAAAACCTTTTAAAAGTTGCTGTTAAAGCTGCCATTTTAAAAGAACTAAAAAGTTTTTCACAAGTGTTTAGAATTGTAAATACTGGTGGAGAAATCAGATGGGTATTTTTACGTGCCATTTTGCTAAAAGATGATTTTGCCAATGTCACACAACTATATGGCTATGTTCATGATATTACTAAAATAAAAGTAAGTGAAGAAGACTTAAAAGTAAGAGTTCAAAATGAAGTTGAAGAAAATATTAAAAAAGATAGACTTTTAATTCAACAAAGTAAACTGGCTTCAATGGGTGAAATGTTGGGAAATATTGCCCATCAATGGAGACAGCCTTTAAATACCGTAAATCTAATTTTGCATTTTTTAAGAGATAATTACCAAAATGAAAGTTTTACAAAAGAAAAACTAGAAAAATATATAAATAAATCAAAAACACAAATCGATTATATGTCACAAACCATTGACGATTTTAGAAATTTTTATAAACCTTCCAAAACTGTAAATGAATTTAATATTAAAACTGCAATTAATAATGTTTTAAAGATTTCAAAAGAACAACTTGAACATGATGATATTAATATTGTTTTTGAAAGCAGCGAAATAAATATTACAAATTATGAAAATGAATTAAAACAAAGTTTGTTAAATATCATTCATAATGCTCGCGATGCAATTCATATTAAAAGAGATAAAAGTTCTTTTGATGCTTGTATCACTATAAAAGTAACACTTGATGACAAATTTGCAAAAATTACACTGAGTAACAACGGTGGAGTCATGGAAGAAGATATAATGCAAAGAGTATTTGAACCTTACTTTACAACGAAGTTTGAGACTCAAGGTACAGGAATTGGTTTATATATGACTAAAACAATTATAGAAACCAATATGAAAGGTATAATCAAAGTAGAAAATATAGAAGATGGAGTTTCTTTTGAAATACTCCTCCCACTTGAAACTATTTTGAAACCTAAAAAGGTAATAGATGAGTAATTATAAAACAAGAGTATTGTTGGTTGAAGATGAAGAAGATGCCAGAGAAATTCTGGAGTTTTATCTAGCAACTATATTTGATGAAGTTGAAATTGCAACCAATGGTGAAGAAGGTTATACTCTCTGTCTAACACATCAACAGCAAAATAAGTTTTTTGATGTAATCATCACTGATATAAAAATGCCAAAAAAAGATGGTTTGACCATGATTGAAGAAATTACTCAAATATTACCTGATCAAAAGTACATCATTGTTTCAGCCTATAAAGATGAAGAATATCTTTTTAAATCAATAGGTTTAAATGTAATGGGTTATTTTGTAAAACCCTTAGCTGTAGATAATATTATGGATATGTTAAAAAAAGTAAAAGAAAAAATATTACTGACAAAAAAAGAAGCACCGGATAAAAATATAATTTCTTTAAATAAAACATATACATATGATGTAGATAAAAAAACACTTTTTAAAGGTGATATTAGTGTTAAACTCTCCCTTAAAGAACTCTCTCTTGTTCAAGTTCTCATATCAAATTTAGGAACGATTGTGACCAAAGAGATGTTAAAAGAAAAAATCTGGGATGATTTAAATACTTCTGATGCCACAATGCGAACAATTATTAAAAGAGTAAAAGATAAAGTGAGTGATGATGACTTCATTATTTCTAGAAAAGGTTATGGATACTTAATCGAATAACTTGATTTAACTTTAAAAAGAATTTTGAAATTTTAAAACAATTTTGAAACAATTTAGAATTTTTTATGTTATACTTTCAATACGACAAACATAAAAGGAGTTAAAATGTCAAAAATTAGTTTACTTAAAAAATTACTGGTTACTTCAGCAATCACTGCTTCAATGCTTACAAGTGTACAAGCTGCTAAGAAAGAACAAAAGTATGTTATTGCAACTGCAAGTACTGGTGGTACTTATTACCCAGTAGGTGTTGGTATTGCAACAATCGCTTCATTAAAACTTGCTAAAAAAGAAAAAATGACTTTTTCAGCAATTACATCAGCTGGTTCTGGTGAAAATGTTGATATGTTAGAAAAAGGTGAAGTTGATTTTGCAATTTTACAAGGACTATTTGGTTCTATGGCTTGGCAAGGTAAAGCTAAGTATGAAGGTAAACCTAAAAAGAATTTAAGATCTGTATCTATGTTATGGCAAAATGTTGAGCAATTTACTGTTAAAAGTGATGTTGCAAAAACTGGAAACATTATGGATTTAAAAAACCTTTATGGTGAAAGATTTTCAATTGGTGGAAGAAGTTCAGGTTCAAGAGTTTCTGCTGAAACAATTTTAAGTGCACTTTCAATTGATTTTTCAAAAATGAATGTTCAATACTTAGGATATACTCCAAGTTCAACTGCTCTTCAAGATGGTAAAGTTAAAGGGATGAATACTCCTTCAGGTCCTCCAACATCTGCTGTTACTAATGTATTTGCTTCTATGGGTGCAAAAAACATTAAAGTACTTGATTTTAATGCAGACAACTTAAAAACAATTCAAAAAAGTTACCCAGTATGGACTCCTTTTACTATTAAAGCAGGAACTTACCCAGGTCAAACTACTGATATCAAAACTATTGCTCAACCAAACTTATTGGTTGTAACTAAAGATACTCCTGATAGAACAGTATATCTTTTAACTAAAACAGTATATGAAAACTTACCGTTTTTAAATACAGTACATAAAGCAACAAAAGCAATGTCAATTCAAAAAGCAATTGCAGGATTACCAATGCCATTACACCCAGGTGCGGCAAAATACTACAAAGAACAAGGTATAAAAATTCCAGCTAGATTAATGGCTAACTAACAATTCAACTAAAGAAGGAAACATCCTTCCTTCTTTAGTAATTATTTTGCGTGTGGGAGTGCGTAAACTAATTACTAAAGAATCTTACTCAACAACAATTATACAGGACAATATCATGATCAAAATTAAAAATTTAAAATACATAACCTTTACGTATGCCTTGCTGATTGCTCTATTTCACTTCTATATTAATATCTGGGGAGGTATTAGTGATTTATGGTTTAACTCAGCCCATTTTGCTCTTTTGGCTTCACTTGGTTTTTTGACATATGAAGCAGAAAAACATGAAGATGAAGTAAGCATTATAAATTTAATCTTTGCAGTTTTATCTTTAAGCACATTTATTTATATGGTTCTTTTTGAAGAATCACTTTACGCCGAAGCCGATTCTCAAATGAGAATGAGTGATTTGATTGCTTCAGGTTTAACTATTACTTTAGCCATTATTATGGTTAAAAAACATACTGGGTATATCATTCCAGGTTTAATTGTGGGTTGTATTTCATATCTATTGTTTTGGGGACAATATGTAGATGGAATATTCGCATTTGCAGGTATGACACCTGAACGTTTCTTATATAGAATGTATTTTACTAGTGAAGGATTATTTGGGCCAATTGCCACTATTTCTTCTACTTATGTATTTATGTTTATTCTTTTTGCCGCTTTCTTGTTAAAATCAGGAGCAGGGGATTTCATCGTAGATGTTTCAGCAGCTGTTGCAGGAAAATTCACAGGTGGTACTGGGCATGTTGCAGTAATTTCATCTGCTTTGATGGGAACAATTTCAGGTTCTGCTGTTGCAAATACAGTTTCTACTGGATCAATTACCATTCCAATGATGAAAAAGTCTGGGTTTAAACCAACTTTCGCAGCAGCTGTGGAAGCAGCAGCGAGTACAGGTGGGCAAATCATGCCTCCAATTATGGGAGCAGGGGCCTTTATTATGGCTCAAATGACTCATATACCTTTTGTAACTATTATTACAGTTTCAATTTTACCAGCTGTTTTATATTTTTCTTCAATTGCATTTTATATTCATATTCATGCAAAAGAGCATGATATTAGAGGTGGAGACGGTACGGATGTAAAAATTCTTCCAATATTAAGAGAAGGGTTTCATTTTATTATTCCATTATCAACTTTGGTTGGTTTATTGGTTTATGGGTTCAGTCCAACTTATTCAGCTGGAATTGCCATATTGGCAATCGTTTTTGCTTCATATTTAACAAAAAACAAACGAATGGGAATTAAAGAAATTTTAGGTGCTTTTGCACTGGGTTCTCAAAATATGGTAGTTACGGGTGTTTTATTAATCGCTGTTGGTATTATCGTTGGGGTCATTAATATTTCTGGAATTGGGATTACTTTTTCTCAACTAATTATGGAGTGGAGCGGTAACTCACTGTTGATTGCGATTGTTTTAATTGCTTTAGCTTCTTTAGTCCTTGGAATGGGATTACCTGTAACTGCATCATATGTTGTACTTTCAGTTCTTAGTGCACCAGCACTGGTTGGTTTGATGTTAAGTCCTGAAATGGCAGCCTTGGTTAATGCAGGAATTGAAATGCCTGAAGTTGCTATGTATTTGTTAAGTGCGCACTTGATAATTTTCTGGTTATCACAAGATTCTAACTTAACACCGCCAGTGTGTTTAGCTGCGTTTGCTGCAGCTGCCATTGCAAAAACGCCTCCAATGAAGACAGGGTTAATGGCTTGGAAAGTTGGAAAAGGAATGTATATTATACCTTTGCTATTCGCTTTTACACCATTAGTAACTGGAACTTGGGTAGAAAAGTTTGAAGTATTTAGTTTTGCACTTCTTGGAATCATGTGTTTTTCAATAGTGATGGAAGGATACTGGGACAAAAAAATGAATATTTTAGAGAGAGTATTATTTGGAGTTGCTGCAGTTTTATTACTTGCACAAGACTCAGCTTTTAATATTGAAAGTACATTTGAAGTATTACAAAATACACACTTAGTTGGTTTATTTATACTAGTACTTGTAATGTACTATCATAAAATTGCCTTAAAAGAGCGAAAAAAAGCATCAAGTGTAGTATAACATGAGTTCATCAACAAATCTGGAGTCATTGTCTGACTTTAGGGATGGTATTGCCTGTGATCATAGATATCACATGACAATATCATGGCTGTATGATGACGCATTTATGTTAATTAAAAATGGAAAAATAGAGTATTTATTATCAAAAAGAGAGAATAGTTTTTTAAATCTTTTATTAAATAAAAGAGGAATTATTACTTATAGCGAAATGACTCAGATTCTTAGTACGAGTTATGACGATTTGAGCCAAAATGCAATAAGACTTTTTATCAAAGACTTTAGAAAAAAACTACCAGTAAATTCGCTTAAAAATATTCAAGGTGTTGGTTACAAATTGGTTTTATAAGATAACAGTACTTTCTTGTTTTGACTTTTTGTAAGTTGCGATTGACTCATTAAGTAATTTATATATTTCAAAGCTTAATGATATTTGTCTACAAAAGCGTGTGGATATAAAGGATAAATGATGTTAGGAATAAAAAATTTAAAAATTGGTACAAAAATTATTGTAGCTCCATTAATTGGGGTCGTCTTTTTGTTTTTACTTGCGGTGTTCTCAAATAATGCACTAAAGTCAAATAAATATACTTTAAATGAGATTGTTGATGTAAAGTTTCAAATGTACAAAGAAAGTAGTAATTTATTAAGAGATATAAATCTTTTTAATAGTGCTGTATATAAAATCTTCTCTTATGTTTCTAGTGGTTTAGAAAAAGAAAAAGCGCAAAAAGAAAAACTTATTCTAGAAGAGCTAAAAGCAAAAATAGATATACGTTTAAAAAACATTAACAAAGCCACTTATTTAGATAAAAAAAATAAAAAAGTGTTTAAAGAACTTTCTTCTGATTTGGAGGAGTATAATGATGCCATTACGGGTGCATTAACTATGTTAGATATTTCTGCAATGCAATCTGTAGCTGGACAACCAGTGAACATGAATGTTTCCATGCCCATGTTGGCTGTCACCGATGAACTATTTCTAAAAATAAATAATGTTATTTCAAATATTAACAAAGAAGCTGATGCCCAAAATAAAATTAGCCACAAAGATGCTTTATTTAAAATAGACTCCACCTTGAATACTTTATATACTATTATCGTTATATCTTTACTGTCTTCAATTATTATGATAATCATCGTAACCAAAGCTATTAAAAAACCTCTTCAAGATTTTGAAAATGGACTATTGGACTTTTTTAAATATGTGAATAATGAAGTAGCTGAAGCGAAGTTAATTAATATAGATTGTACCGATGAACTGGGTGTAATGGCACAAGTAGTTAATAACAATATTGTTAAAATTAAAGATGGAATTGAAGAAGACAAAGTTTTAATTGATAGTGCAATTACTGAAGCCAATAGAGCCAAACTTGGTTTTATGGATGCCAGAATTTTAGGAGATACTTCTAATCCAGCGTTACATCAATTACGAGATGTGATTAATGAGATGTTAGAAGCTGTTGAAAATAATATTAAAAGTGCAGTTGATGTATTGAGTCAATACTCAAACTATGATTATAGAGCTACCATTGATACTTCTAAAATGGACGGTGATTTACAAACATTATGTTTGGATATTAATAATATGGGAACAGCAGTTACAGCAATGTTGATTGAAAATAAGAAAATTGGATTAACACTTACTTCCAATGCACAAAATTTATCTTTAAATGTAGACTCCCTTACAACTTCTGCCAATAACCAGGCTGCTAATTTAGAAGAAACAGCAGCAGCTGTTGAAGAGATCACTTCTAATATGCAGAATAGTTCTGAGTATATTTCAAAAATGGCATCTTATGCAAATGAAGTATCTAATAGTGTTTTAGAAGGTCAGGAACTTGCAAATAAAACAGCCGTTTCTATGGATAAAATAAATGAACAAACCAATGCAATTGCAGATGCAATCACTGTGATTGACCAAATTGCATTTCAAACAAATATTCTCTCCCTTAATGCTGCCGTTGAAGCTGCAACTGCAGGTGAAGCTGGAAAAGGTTTTGCTGTTGTTGCTCAAGAAGTGAGAAATCTGGCAGCAAGAAGTGCTGATGCTGCCAAAGAAATAAAAGAACTGGTTGAAAATGCCACTTCTAAAACCAATGATGGAAAAAATATCTCAACTGATATGATTGAAGGTTATAATAAACTTAATAGTAATATTCACAATACTTTGGAGTTAATTTCCAATGTTTCAGACTCATCAAAAGAGCAGTTAAGTGCCATAGAACAAATAAATGATGCGGTTAATACTTTGGATAAAGCAACACAAGAAAATGCATCCAGTGCGGGTGCCACTAATACCATCGCACAAGAAGTAAATGCCATAGCAAACAAAGTTGTGGAACATACCAACGACAAAGAGTTTGAGGGGAAATAACTATTAGTTAGAAAATAATTTATATAGGATTTAAAGGATAAAAATGAGTGATTTTATAAATACGCTAGAAAACTGCGGATATATAGTACATAGTGTAAAAACAAAAGAAGAGGCATTAACCTTGTCTAAATCTATGATTAAAGAAGGTATGAGTGTTGGGCTTGGTGGATCAACAAGTGTGGATCAAATCGGTTTACTCTCACATTTGATTGAAAGAAAAGACATTACTTTATTTAATCAATATGAAACGGGTATTTCTATGGATGAAAATAAAAATAGAAGAAGAAAAGGTATGTTAACAGACATTTTTGTAACAGGTACTAACGCCCTTACTCTTGATGGTAAGTTAGTCAACGCAGATGGAAGTGGGAATAGGGTTGCGGCTATGATTTTTGGACCTAAGAAAGTATTGGTTATTGTAGGAAAAAATAAAATAGTAAATACTCTTGAAGATGGATTTAAAAGATTAATGGATATTGCTGCTGTTAAAAATGTAGATAGAATGAATAACAAATCTATTAGTATGGGCAAAAAACCACGACATAATCTAGATAATATTGCCAATAAATTTTCATACATCAAAGCAGATGAAAAAGATAGAATCACTTTAATTCTAGTAGATGAAGAATTAGGATATTAAAATGTACGATTATTTAATTATTGGTGGTGGAATTATTGGTTTAAATATTGCCAGAGAATTAAAACAAAGAGATGATAGTTCTAAAATCTTACTCATTGAAAAAGAAAACGAAGTAGCTTGCCATGCAAGTGGTCGAAACTCAGGAGTATTACATGCTGGATTTTATTATTCTGCAGATTCTTTAAAAGCCAAGTTTACTAAAGAAGGAAATGCTGCTTTAAAAGAGTTTTGTAAAGTTAGAGGACTTCATGTGAATGAATGTGCCAAAGTCGTTGTAGCTCAAAATGAGGAAGAAAACCAAGGATTAGAAGAGTTAAAACGAAGAGGTGATACCAATGGGGTTGAGCTTCACTGGATGAATGAAGAGCAATTAAAAGAAAAATATCCCAATATAAAAACATATAAAAGGGCCCTTTTTTGTCCATCTACTGCAACAGTAAACCCCAAAGAAGTCACCTTAGAGTTTAAAAAATATGTTCTAGAGCTGGGTGTTGAAATACTGCTTGATTGCCAATATATCAAAAAACTTGAGGGTAATGAGATTGTTACTTCAAAAGGTACCTTTAAAACCAAAAAGCTAATCAATGCAGCTGGCTTATATGCGGATAAAATTGCCAAACAATTTGGCTTCTCACAAGAGTTTGTGATTATTCCTTTTAAAGGTATATATTTAAAAGATAAAAAAAATGTTTCAAATTTAACGACCAATATATATCCAGTTCCAAATTTAGCCAATCCTTTTTTAGGGGTTCATTATACGTTAACTGAAGGCAATGAAAGCAAAATAGGTCCAACTGCTATACCTGCTTTTTGGAGAGAGAATTATAAAGGTTTTTCAAACTTCTCTTTCCGTGAATTTTCTGAAATTTTATTTTATGAAGCAAAATTATTTCTAACCAATGCTTTTGGTTTTAGACAATTGGCATTTTCTGAAGTAAGGAAATATAGTCTGACTTATTTAAAAGGCTTGGCTATAAAATTGACTCAAAATATGGACCACTCAGGTTATGACTCATGGAGTACTCCTGGAATTAGAGCCCAACTATTAAATACAAAAACCTTGGAATTGGTTCAAGATTTTGTAGTTCAAAGTGATGAAGATTCAATTCATGTGTTAAATGCAGTAAGTCCCGCATTTACTTCTTCAATTCCATTTTCAAAATGGGTTGTTGATGAGCATATTCTAAAGAATGGAAATAGTAAATAAACAGTTGGTTTTGAGTATGATTGTTAGATTATTAAATTTTAAAAAGAAGTAGATTAAATGACACCTGCTATAAACATTGCTAAAAAAGCAAAAATAAACTACACAGTTCATGAATATAAACATGATACAGATACCTCCTCTTATGGGGAGGAAGCTGCAACAAAACTAAATATCAAACAAGAACAAGTGTTTAAAACTCTTTTGGTTGAGCTCAGTTCAAATGAATTGGCTGTTGCAGTTCTTCCTGTTTCACATAAATTAAGTTTGAAAAATATAGCTTCATATCTTGGCCAAAAAAAAGCCGTTATGGCAAATAAAGATGATGCTCAAAGAAGTACTGGATATTTACTGGGTGGGATTTCAGCGCTGGGACAGAAAAAAAGATTAAAAACTATTATTGATAACTCTGCATTAAATTTTACTACTATTTATATCAGTGCAGGTAAACGTGGTTTGGAAATAGAGTTAAATCCAAAGGATTTGGCCAAACTACTAAATGCAAAATTTGAGCCAATTACTTCAGCTAGTTAACTTGATAAGTAGCTTGGATAGCTAACTTAGAAAAATTGTTTGGATAATTATTTTATATTTTTTTATATATATCCAACCAAATTTTATCTGGTAGAAAACTAATAGCAACCAAAACCAGTAACAGAACAAAAGAGACAATTAATTCAGGACTAAATTCAATCATAATGCACTCCTAGTAAGTATTTTAATTTCTCCAAAGAGATATTAAACACTCTATTAGGATAACTATAAGATAAAAATGTGGCAAAATTGTGTTGTTAGTTGATTTCTTTTATAATTCTTTTAATATTTGCGATTCGCTCAACAGAAGAAGGGTGAGTTGAGAAAAAAGAACTTTTAGAACTCTTACTTCCTTTACTCATATTTTTCCAAAACCCAAGAGCTTCATTTACATCATATCCTGCATTGTTCATTAAATGAATTCCTATTTCATCTGCTTCACTTTCTTGCATTCTTCCATAGGGAAGGGTAAGCGCATATTTAGAACCCACAGAAAAGGCTTTGCTAAATGTGCTAGAGTATTCAGGAACAGTTGCTTTTACAACCAAGTCTCCAATACTAGAAAGTATACTTGTCGCAGTCCCAACGCTGACTCTCTCAGCTCCATGACGCGCTAAAGCGTGTGCAATTTCATGTGACATTACAGTCGCCAGTTGTGAATCATTCTGTGCCACATCAAGTATCCCTGTGTAGATAATAACTTTTCCACCTGGAAGACAAAATGCATTTTTAGCTTTGTTATCTACAAGGTTAAATTCCCATTTGTAATCACTTCTATTAACTGTGGCTGCTATTTGATAACCGATTCTTCTAATACGCGCTATTTGTTCTGTATCTTTACTTAACTTTGCTTTTTTAAGTGTTTCTCGATAACTTTGTTCTCCCAAAGCAATTTCTTTTGATTCAGACATCATGATAAATTGATTTCTATTTGTAATGGGTGCTTGTTTTGTACAACCCACAATAAAAAATATTATAAATAACAATGATACTATTTTATAAAATTGTTTGCTTTTCATATTGTACCTTTTAGGTTTCTTTTAAAAGTGACATCTTAGCAATAATATTGACAAAAAACAAGAACGCCCCAAACTTAATAAAATACCAAATATTGCTATTTTGAATTAAATCAATTTAATAACATAAACACCTTCAAAAGAGACACAAGTATTTTCATCTTCACTAATACTTGATTTAATTATAAGAGAACCGCTTCCCTTCTTAATCAATTTATTTTTTAAAACCTCTATATCTTGAGAGCTTGGAATTTTCGTGAGACAATTCAAATCTTTTGTGACTGGTTTTGTGAAACTTATGTCACTCTTTAAAATAACTATACTGGTGTTTTCAAAACCCATTTCTTGTGTGAGTAACCAGCAAAGCCCCCATCCGGATATAGTGGTAAGTGTTGACAAACTTCCTGCAAATCCGGTTCCCTTGTCATTAATATTCATGCTTAGAGGTGCTGTTGTTAACAAGTATTTATCATCACAGTTTTTAATATCAATATGCATAAAGGCCGTTAATGGAATTTCACTGTGAATTTTGTTTTTTAGTTTCTTTAGTAACATATTAAATCTTTCTAATTTTTATAAATTATATTAGTTAAACTATTAAGAGAACATAAAGGAATTTAGTAGGATAATAATTACTATTACAGTGACAATGAGGGGCATGCGTGATAAATAAATTCTTATTATTTTTCATTGTATTTTTAACTATTTCTCTTGCTCATGATAATGCTTCAGAAGATGACTTACTTAAAGCTCATGATATTGGGTTGATAGAAAAAAAACACATATTATTTATTAATTCTTATCATCAAGGAATGCCTTGGTTCCAAAATATTAAAAAAGGTCTCTTTGATGTTTTAAAACCACAAGAAAACAACCTCATTATACATATTGAAGACATGGATACAAAGCGTTTTTATAGTGAAAGTTATTTAGAAAATCTTAAAAAAGTATATCAATTAAAGTATCAAAATTCCAAGTTTGATTTAATTTTAGCTTCGGATAACAATGCATATGAATTTCTCAAAAAATTCAAACAAGAACTTTTTGGAAAAACCCCTGTTGTGTTTGCTGGTTTGAATAATTATGAAAACATTAGAATAGGGCAAAGAGATGAGTATACTGGTGTTTTAGAAACCCATTCTAGTGAAGAAACCATTAATTTAATGATGAAATTTCATCCCCAAATTAAAAAAATATATGTTTTGAATGATTATTTAAAAACAGGTTTAGAAATTAAAAAGAATATAAAAGATGTTATTTCAAGAGTTAATTATGATATAGAATTTATTTTTAATAAAAAACAATCTGTTTACGAGCTACAAAAAGAATTGGGAAAGTTGAAATCTGACACTATGTTATTATTGGGTGCATATTTTACAGATAAAAACGGTTTATCATTTACCATAGATGATTTTGAAAAGTATATCCTTGAACATGTAAATGTTCCAATTTATACCCAACATAAATTTTACATTCTTAATAACGTTATGGGTGGAAAAGTTGTTAGTGGCTTCCATCAAGGAGAAATTATGGGAGAGCTAGTGAAAGAAGTTTTGGATGGAAAAAAAGTTATAGATATCCCAATTGTTAGACAAGGAAGTAATGAACTTATTTTAAACTATGTAGAGCTCAAAAAACACAATGTTAATAATAGAGATATTCCCAAAAGTGCAATAATAATTAATCAACCATACTCAGTATATAAAAATTATAAATATACCATTTGGAGTATTACGTTTGTCATTTTAATTTTAATTATAGTTATTATTTTATTAAATCAAAATATCAATAAACGTAAAAAACTTGAAGTAGAATTGGAATTTGTGTTACACAAGTTTAAGTCAACATTTAATCACTCAACACATCTTATAGGTCTTTTAAATCCTGAAGGAAAATTACTCTTAACCAATAAAACATCCTTAGATATGATTGGAGTAACCAATGAAGATGTATATATGCAGTATTTTTGGGAAACTCCTTGGTGGACAAATTCTCCAGACGATCAAGAAAAACTAAAAACGGGTTTGCAAAAAGCGCTTAAAAATGAAATCACCAATTTTCAAACCACCCATTATAATGAAAGTGAAGACAAAACACATTATGTTGATTTCTCAATGAAACCATATTTTAATGATAAAAATAAAATAGTCTTTATTATAGTTGAGAGTACTGATGTTACCATGATAAAAGAAGCACAACACGAAGTTCAAGAGTTAAATGAACATTTAGAAAAAAAAGTGGACAATCGTACCAGAGAATTGGAAGAGGCCAATGACGAATTACAAAATACTTTAATAGAATTAAAAGAAACTCAAAACTATCTAATTCATGCAGAGAAAATGGCAAGTTTAGGTGATTTGGTTGCTGGGGTTGCTCATGAGATTAATACGCCTGTGGGAATGAGTTTAACAGGGATTACACATTTTATTGATATTACCAAAGAATTAAATGATACCTATTTAAAAGATGAAATGAGTCAGGATGATTTTGAAAAGTATTTAAAAAATTCCCTTGAATTATCTAACTCAATAAATTCCAATCTTGTTAAAGCTGCTAATTTAATCAGAAGTT
>MAAG01000062.1 GCA_002163065.1 Arcobacter sp. 31_11_sub10_T18 | reverse complement strand
CAGAACCAACTACAACTTTACCTTCATAGTCTCCACCTTTAACTAAAATGTCGGGTTGAACTTTTTTGATTAAATCATAAGGGGTTTCTTCATCAAATACCACTACATAATCCACTGATTCTAAAGCACTTAGGATATAAGCTCTGTCATCTTCAGTGTTAATGGGTCTACTTTCACCTTTAAGTTGTCTCACACTTCTGTCTGAGTTTAAACCCAATATTAATACATCACCAAAACTTTTGGCAATATCAAGGTAACTTACATGTCCACGATGTAAAATATCAAAACAGCCATTAGTAAAAACTAACTTTTTACCAGAATTTCGTAATCTGTTTGAAATACTTTCAATTTCATCTCTTGTTTTAATATGCATTTCAATAGTACTTTTATTTAATGAAGTTTTATATTCTTCTATTTCATCTAAAGTAACTGTTGCACTTCCAAGTTTACTTACAACTACACCAGCGGCCAAATTTGCAAACTCAATTGAATCATAAATATTCTTACCTAAAGACAAGGAAAAACCTAGAGAAGCAAGTACTGTGTCTCCAGCTCCTGTTACATCATATACTTCACGTGCAACGGTTGGTTTTTTGGTCACTATATTATTATCAAGTACTGCAATACCATCTTCACTTAGAGTAATCAAAGATACATCCAACGATGCCACATCTTTTAATTTTTCTAATGCTTTAGTCAATGACACATCATCATTGATTTTCATATTAGTTGCCAATTGCGCTTCAGCTTTATTGGGTGTGAGTAAATAAGCTCCACTATACTTGCTGTAATCATTTCCCTTTGGATCAACTAAAACTTTTTTGTTTTTAGTTTTTGAGATACTCAGTAATTCCTTAGTTAAAGAATCAGTCAGTACTCCTTTCCCATAATCAGAGAACAGTATCACATCGTACTTATCAAGTTCATTTTGAAACTGAACTAAGAGTTTGTGTTCAGATTCAAGTGAAATGTCATTTTTACTCTCATTGTCGTATCGAACCACTTGAGAGTTGGATGCCATGATTCTACTTTTCTTAGAAGTTTTTCTATTTTTTTCCTCTACTAAAAATGAAGTCGTATCAATTTTATCAAGCATTTGTTTTAGTTCATGCGAAACTTCATCTTGACCAACAACACTAAGTACTGTAACACTAGCACCCAATGATTTAAGATTATTGATAACATTTCCAGCTCCACCTAGAGTTGTTGTTTCTTTTTGGATGTCTACAACTTGTACAGGCGCTTCAGGAGAGATCCTTTCACAATTCCCCCATAGATAATGGTCAATCATTAGATCACCAATGACAAGAATATTTGGAGTGTGATTATTAATCATATGTATTACTTACTACTTACTTCAGACTTATAAAGTCTGATGATTTCAGGAATATAATTTTTAATACCTTCTTCCATCTCTACTACTGGTTTATAATCAAGATATTCAATTGTATCATCAATATTTGCTTCAGTATGAAATTGATACTGTCCAACAAATGGATTTGGAATATAATCAGTACCTAAATCTGTGCCCAATTCACGTTGCAAAATATCAGCAATATCTTGAAAACTTCTTGCTTTCCCAGTACCCACGTTGTATACACCACTGGCTTTGGGATCACAAGCTTTTATATTTGCCTGAATAACATCATCTATATAAATAAAATCTCGTAAAATTTGATCACTACCTTCAAATAACCTAGGTGTTTTTCCTAAAAGTATTTGATGACCAAATTGGACTACAGTGGAAGCTGTTTTATTTTTATAAAATTCTCTTGGACCGTATACATTAAAATACCGAAGTCCTACTATTGAGATGTCTACTCCTGATTGGATGTATTTAGCAGATATATTATCCATCATCAATTTTGAAAATCCATATACGTTTCCAGGATTTTCACGCCCAACTGTTTGTGGGCTTGGAGCATCCCCATACGTTGCTGCTGAACTTGCATAAATCATATTTGCATTATGATTGATTGCAATCTTTAATAACTCTTCATATGCATTTACATTAGTTTGAATCATCAAGTCTTGCTCAGTAGCAGTGGTATCTGAAATAGCAGCTTCATGAAAGATATAATCAAAGTTATAATCATGCTCAAGTTTTTTCAATATTAACTTGTCATTCAGGTCACCACTAATAACAGTACCAGTAAAACCAAGAAGGTTCTTGTAGTGCCCAAAACTTCGCAGGTTTCCATTTCCTAAAGTTTTATCACTTCTAAAACAATCCACAACAATAACATTTGAAGTAGGATAGTTTTCTTGAAAATAAAATGCCAAGTTTGAGCCTATAAATCCAGCTCCACCAGTTATTAAAATCGTTTTATCATTAAAATCTGTATTTGTATATTTCATATTACATCCATTTGTTTACATAAGGCAAATAGTTTATCTAAAATTTTGTTATAGTTTTGTTAGTGAGGGGAATTAGAA
>MAAG01000076.1 GCA_002163065.1 Arcobacter sp. 31_11_sub10_T18 | reverse complement strand
TTGAACATTTCACTGGAAGAGACAGTGAGATTACTTCTTTGCGAGTATTAAAAAGATTAGATGAAAAAAATTATGATTTGATTATTACCATTACATCTGACTCTATGGTTCCCGCAACTCATGCACTGAAAAAAACTCCTTGGCTCTTTACTAATATTAATAATCCAAGATTTTTTGGCATTCGGGATGCCCTTAATCCAGGAGACAAGAAAAGTGGTGTTACTTATTATGTTCCAGTTATTAAACAAATAAAATTTTTCAATCAAGTTATGAATAAAAAACTTAAAAAAGTGGGGGTAATATTTGACTATTATGCACAAAGTAGAAGAGCAGAACTGGTTGAGTTTAGAGAAGCATCTTTAAAATTACATATAAAATATGATATTAAACTTATCAAAGAACTTGATGAATATAGAACCGTCACTAAAGAGCTTTTAGATGAAGGTGTTGAAGCAATAATCATCACTTCAAGTGGAAAGTTATATGACAATATTGATAAAATAATTGATTTGACCAATGCAAAAAAAGTTCCAATTTTTTCTGTAAATAAAAAAGGTGTGGCAAATGGTGCGTTAAGTGCAATTGCCAGTGACTATTATAAAATGGTGGATGAAAACTTAATTCCAATGGCAATAGATGTTCTTAAAAATGGAAATAACCCAGGAGGAATGCCTGTGCAGCATTTAGAAAAACCCTTCATATATCTAAATCTAACACAAGCAAAAAAACTTGGTCTTAAAATTTCAGAAGAATTAAAACAAAGAGTATCAAAAAAATACTGAGAAATTGAGGTTGTAGTGAAAATAAATATGAGACAAGCAAATATTTCGGATTTGGAGTTTTTAAAAAAACTTAGATCTGAAACAATGGACGAGTACCTAAAAAAAGAAGGGTTACCAGTTGATGAGACTTCTCATTTAAAACGTATTCAATATCACTTTGAAGCGGCAAATATTTTAGATATTCATGGTAAACCTATTGGATTATTTAAATATTATGAGGATAATACAACTTGTCATGTGATACAAGTACAAATATTACCCCAATATCAAGGAAAAGGAATAGGAAAAAGTATTATTAGCACACTACAAAAACAAGCCCTTAAAGATGATAAAAGTATCAACCTAAGTGTATTAAAATCAAATCCCGCAAGAACGTTATATGAAAGATTAGGTTTCACCATTATCTCTCAAAGTGATAATGAATTTACTATGCAGTATAATTGAAGTAAATAAATTTAGGAATTTATATGAGTCAAGTATATTTGTTTGATTGGGGAGATACCTTAATGGTTGATTTTCCTGAGTTTTCTGGAAAAATGTGTAGTTGGAAAAAAGTTGAAGCAGTGCAGGGCGCTAACTTAACCTTATCAAAATTATCCAAAAATTCACAAATATATATTGCAACGGGAGCTTTAGAGTCTACAGTAGATGAAATTAGATCTGCTTTTAGTCAAGTGGACTTGGACCAATATATTACAGGTTATTTTTGTACGACTAATTTAGGGGTAGAGAAGGGAAGTTCCATTTTTTTTAAAACAATACTTGAAAAACTAAAATTGCATCCCCGTGATGTGACCATGGTTGGTGATAGTTTGAGTAGAGATATAGAACCTGCTTTAAAACTTGGATTAAATGTGGTTTGGTTTTGTAAAAATGAACCAAATTCAACGAATACTAACATTCAAGTAATTTCAAAACTAAGTGAGTTATGTGAGTTAGAATAAAAGGAATACAATGAAAAATTCTGCCGTTTTAGTAATCGATATGCAACGTGGTTTATTTGGAGAAGTACCCAAACCTTATGAGACAGATAACTTGGTTCAAGTCATAAACAACATTACTAAGAAAGCCAGAAAATCAAAAATACCAGTAATCTTTATTCATCAGGAACAGAACCAAGGTACACTTGTATATAAAAGTGAAGGGTGGAACTTACTCCCTGAACTGTATGTTGTAAATGGTGATTATAAAGTTCAAAAGACAACACCTGATTCATTTTTTAATACTAAACTTGAAGGTATTTTAAAAGCTCTAAATATTGATAGTTTAATCATATGTGGATATGCCACTGAATTTTGTATTGATACCACTACAAGGCGAGCAGCAGCTTTAGGATATAATATTCAATTGGTATCTAATGGTCATACTACCCATGATAAAGAACATCTAAGTGCTGAAGATATTATTATGCATCATAACTATACCTTATCAAATATTAGCAGTTTTAATTCGGTGATAAAAGCTGTTCATTCCGATGATATTGATTTTTTAGAATAATTAATACTTTAATTAAATTTGGAGTAAGTATGAAACTAGATATTAAAATATAGAAGTTGTAGTGTAGTATATTGAGTGTACGAATAAAGAAAAATTAGTATAAACTAATTTTTCTCCCAAACTGTACCATTTACGGTATCCATCAAGCTAATACCCATAGCAGTTAATTCATCTCTAAATTTATCAGAGAGTTCAAAGTTTTTTTCTTTTTTTGCACTGCTTCTATTTGTTATTAATTCTTCGATATTCTTTACTTCTTCTTGACTAATACCAAACTGAAAATACTCATAGGCATCTTGTAAACCAATACCTAAAGTATCATTAACAAACTCAATATTTGCAAGTAATTCTTTTTTGAAGTTTTTATTTTTTGGTTCTTTATCTAAAGTATCATTGGCTTCACCAATTAATTCATCAACTACTGAAAGCGCTTTTGCTGTATTGATATCATCATTTAATGCATCCATCATTTTAGCTTTAAATATTTTGTTTACTTCTGATTTTGCTCCACCGTAAACTCTTTTTTTGATACGATAAAATTTATCTAATCTTTTTTTACTGGATAATAAATCTTCTTCATTGAAGTTAAAGTCAGCTCTATATTGAGTAGTAATCATGTAAAATCGAATCACTTCTCCATGATATGCTTGAAATATATCTTTTAAGAAAAAACTATTTCCTAAAGATTTACTCATTTTTTCACCATTTATATTTACAAAACCATTGTGCATCCAGTATTTTGCCAGGTTTTTACCTGTAGCACATCTGGTTTGTGCTGCTTCATTTTCGTGATGAGGGAAAAGTAAATCTGCACCACCACCATGTATGTCTATTTGAAAGTTATCATCTTCTTTGTAAGCTAGTAGTTTATTAATCATAGCACTACACTCTATATGCCAACCAGGACGACCAGTTCCAAAAGAAGCTTCATAACTTACCTCTCCTGGTTTTTGAGCTTTCCAAAGTGCGAAGTCTTTTTGATTCTTTTTTTGTGAGTGTACTTCAACTCTTGATTGGTTATTTTCATCATCAAAACGTTTACTTAAACTCCCATATTCACTGTCTTTTGAAGTGTCAAAATAGACACCATCATCAAGAATATATGCAGTTTTATCTTTGAGTAATTTTTCAATCATTTCAATCATGATATCAAGGTTTTCTGTGGCTTTTGGTTCTAAAGTATTTGGTAATACATTTAAAACTTCCATATCATTTTTATATCTTTTGATATAAAAAGTAGTAATTTCCTCAAGTGATTGACCTGATTCTTTCATTTTATTGATGATTTTATCATCAATATCAGTGAAGTTTTTTGTCATGATTACTTTATAATCATTTGCTTTTAATACTCTATGTAACAAATCAAATGCGATAGCAGACCTTGCATGTCCTAGATGAGAATCATCATAAACCGTAGGTCCACAAACATAAATTCTTGCCTCTTTAGATTTTAGAGACTCAAATTTACGTTTTTGCTTTTGTAAAGAGTCATAAAAGTATAAATCTTCCATTATTTAAATAAAGCCTCTAAGCTTGCTGTATCAGCAGTTTTTTCCTGTGCTTCGTCTGTCTTACCAGTTAATGATGGTTCAGTTACGGTTTCACTTAATACAATGTCGTATCTAGTAAGCATTGACGCAAGTCTAATATTTAAACCTGATTTTCCAATTGCTTTTGATTTTTGGTCAATTGGAATAGTGATAATGGCTTTGTCTCTCTCATCTTCTTTCGTTGACTTTTCAATTCTTACACTGGTAATAATTGCAGGACTTAAAGCACGAGATACAAACATCTCAGGTAAAGATGAATATTCAACACAATCAATATTTTCACCATTTAATTGTGCACTAACAGCAGAAATTCTAACACCTTTAACTCCAACAACAGAACCAATTGGATCAACTTGTGGATCGGAAGAACTCAATGCGATTTTTGCACGACTTCCTGGAATTCTTGCACTGGCTTCAATGAAAATTCTTTCATCTTTAAGTTCTGGAACTTCTAGTTTTAATAGAGCTTCAAGGAACTTTGGAGATGTTCTTGAGATTTCAACTACAAGTCCATTTTGTTTATCAATTGTTACACTTTTAACAACGGCTTTTATAACGTCACCAACTTTAAAACTTTCACCTTTGATTCTACTTTTTCTTGTAAGCATACCTCTAACTTCACCAATTTCAACAAAAGTATTTTCAGCTCTATCAACTCGTGTTACACTCCCACTGATGATTTTCCCAATTTTATTTTGATATTTACTTAATAAGTTTTCTTCAATAAATCTTTGTATTTTATATTCAAAATTGTTATGTAATATTGTTGCAGCATTTCTTCCCATGTTTTCAAACTCTAAGTCATATTGAACAAAATCTCCAATTTCTAAATCTTCATCAATTTCTTTTGCTTCTTCAATTGTTATAAAATTTTCTGCATTGATTGGGTTTTCCCATTGGTCTAAAACTTCGCCGCTTAATCGTTCATCATCAGAATTTACAACTTCAATCTTTTGAAATAATTTTAATTCTTTATTTTCTTTATCAATTTCTGCATCAAATACCAATGAAAAATCAACCATTTTTTGAGCAGTTTTAATTAATGCTTCTTTTAAAGCATTTTCAACATCTGTAATTTTTAGACCTTTTTCATAAGCGATAGAGTCTAGAATATCAATTATTTTATCCATGTATAACCTTTTTTTGACATTGAAATGATTTTTTGTGTGATTCAATGTAATGTAGAGTTATATTATATCTAATCTTGCTTAAAGCATTTTAAAGTAGATTTTAGCTATTATCTTAGATTAAAAATTACAAAACACAAATAAAGGCGTACTACAATGGAACTATTGTTAGCAAGAGAAGAATTAAAAGACAAACCAAAGAAAATCCAACTTGAAAAAGTTCAAGCAGAATTAAAAGAATTGGGTGAAAAAATATTCTATTTTGACAGAGATAACTCTCACAAAGATATGATGGCTTTGGTTGATGCTTTAGAAAATGATGGGCTAAATGTAAACTTTAGAGAAGTAAGATATGGTTTAGGTGATGAAGAATATCTTTATGAGGTACATGCGTTATAATAACTATGGCTAACAACGAAAAATCAAAAAAACTCTTTATCCAGACTCTGGGTTGTCAAATGAACAGCACAGATTCTATGCACATGATAGCAGAGTTAAAAGAACATAAAAATTATGATGTCACAGAGACTATGGAAGAAGCTGATTTAATTATTATTAATACCTGTTCTGTTCGAGAAAAACCAGTTCAAAAACTTTTCTCTGAAATTGGACAGTTTAATGTTAAGAAAAAGCCAGGTGCAAAAATTGGTGTAAGTGGTTGTACTGCCTCTCACTTAGGACAAGATATTATTAAAAGAGCACCCTATGTGGACTTTGTTCTAGGAGCTCGTAATATCTCTAAAATCTCAGAAGTTGTAGATATTAAAGGTTCCGTTGAAATTGATATCAAACATGACGAAAGTACTTATGAGTTTGCTGAATACAAAAACACTATGTACAGAACTTCTGTAAATATTTCTGTTGGATGTGATAAAGAATGTACTTACTGTATTGTTCCAGCAACAAGAGGTGTTGAGATTTCTATTCCTCCTGAGATGATTATCAAAGAAATTGAAAAAGCAGTAAACAATGGTGCTGTTGAAGTTACCTTATTGGGTCAAAATGTAAATTCTTATGGAAGAAGATTTACAGATAAAAGACCAAAATCTACTTTTACTCAACTTCTTAAAGATATTTCTAAAATACCTGAGATAAAAAGAATTCGATTTACTTCTCCACATCCTTTACATATGGATGATACGTTTATTGAAGAATTTGCTGCCAATGATAAAATTTCAAAATGTATTCATATGCCATTACAAAGTGGATCAACTTCTATTTTAAAAGCAATGAAAAGAGGGTACTCTAAAAAATGGTTTTTAAATAGAGCACAGAAAATTAAAGACTTGGTTCCTAATGTTCGAATTACGACCGATATCATTGCTGGTTTTCCAGGTGAAACTGATGAAGACTTTGAAGATACGATGGATGTAATTCGTCAAGTGAAATTTGATCAAATCTTTAACTTTAAATATTCACCTCGTCCAAATACTGCGGCTGAAAAGATGACCGATTTGGTTGAAAATAAAGTTGCCAGTAAGAGATTAACAGAGATCATTGAATTATCAAAACTTCAAATGGACGTACATATGAGAGCTAAAGTGGGTTCTGTGATGGAAGTATTATTTGAAGATTTAAAACCAAATGGTGAAATTGCTGGTTTTACAGATAACTATTGTCAAGTATTTGTAAAAGGTAGTGATGAATTACTAGGTAAAATTGTTAAAGTAAAAATCATATCTAACTCACGAACTTCATTAAAAGGTGAATTGCTCAACTAGAGCAGCCTTTTAATGAAAAGTAAAATTAAACACTATTTTCAAAATATTATTCTGCCTTATATTTTGCAACTTTTTGTAAAGTTTGTATATTACACAAGTAAAAAAAATTTCCATCATCCAAAACTTGATACATCAAAAACCTATGTAATTGGTTTTTGGCATGGAGAATTATTGATGCAACCTTTTAATTACCACAAGTTAAAAAAAGGTACAGTAAAAGCGATGATTAGTGACCATAAAGATGGAGAAGCAATCACAAGAATTGTGGAGCATCTAAATATTGGTTCTGTTAGAGGATCAAGTTCTAAGGGTGGATTAAAAGCTCTAATTAATGCAATCAGAGAGCTGAAAAGCGGTGTCGAAGTTGCTATTACTCCTGATGGTCCAAGAGGGCCAAGACACAGTGTTGCAGATGGTATTGTTGCCATTGCACAAAAAACCTCCTTGGAGATATTGATTTTTAATTGTAAACCAACATCATATTGGCAATTAAAATCCTGGGATAAATTTGTTATTCCAAAACCTTTTGGTACAATAAATTTTTATATTAGTGAACCATTAAATATTCAGGATATGGAAATGGATGAAGCTAAAAAAGTGATACAAGAAAAAATGCTTATAAATGCGTTAATTTAAGGATAAAGAGTACATGTTTAGTAACAATAATTCTCAGTATATAAGTGTTATTAAATATCAAAATCAAATAAAAATTGATTACAAATTGTTAAATCAAGATGAAATCACTTCCAGTAACCAAAGCTCATTTTTACTTAAAAAAGAATACATGCCAGAAGATGTTGTTTTCAAATTAAACAATTGGCAAAAAGAATCAAACCATACTTTTCTAGCTACTATTTGTGATAATCTAGAACAAATTATAATCAAGAAAGATGATCTTTCTCATGATGATGATTATAATATTGTTCCTTTAAATCCAACTTTTAATGTGGGGATTAAAAATAGTGTTCTCTTTGAGGATGTACACTATTTTGATAAAACAGGATTAGATTTTTTATATTCTCCTTTTCATATTTTAAATTTGCATGTGGAACAAAATCCAAGTGGAAATAATTTACTTATTCTTCTTGTTGATAATCATTTATATTTACTTATCTTAAATGAAAATAGCGAAATTGTATACAGCAGTATTAAAACACTTACTTCTTTCGAAGACATAAAACACACAGAATTTTATGAAAGTGAAGTGGTGGGTCAAAAACTTTTTGATGAAGTTTATTATTTTGAAATTCAAAATTTAATACAAAGTGTTATTTCTGAGTTTTATGAGATGAAAAATGATGTTTTTATTGAAAAAATTGTTATCTTATATACGTCAAAACAACTCAATGATGAACAAATACTTACCTTACAAAATGATCTTTTAATACCCATTAAGTATCATCCTATTTCTATTGATGAGTCCTTATTTGAGTTATCAAAAGAAAGTTTAACTACTTCAAAAAGTTTTATACAAGCCAGAAAAAAAACCAAAGCAACAAAAAGTTCAAGCTGGATGATACTTACAATTCTCACCACATTAATTGCGGCTTCTTTGGTGTATTATTTTATCTACGAAGCAAAAGATAGTGCAACTGTAAAAAAAGAAGAGATGATTTTTGAGAAACTTAACAGTATCAAAAAAGCTCAAAAAGATGAAAAAAACAACAATATAGTAAGTAAAAAAGAAGAAGTTGCTACGACTTCTGAAATTTTACTTCCCAATCATATTATTAAAAATAGGGATGTAGAAAAAAGACTATTAACACTTTTTGATCTTGTTCCATATGATGTGCTTTTAAAAGAAATCACCCTTAAAGCGGATGAATCAAATCTTGAGGCAACATTTTTAAAAGATGATATTTATATCAAGTCTATGCAAGCACCTTTATCAAAACTTTATGAATACAGTGAAATAAAGTTTGAAAATAATGAAGCGACGATTTTAAATGCGACTATTTTTAATCATCAAAGAGTTCCCGAGAAAGAGGTACATAAAGTTGTACTGCCTAAGTATATAAAAGATGAATTTTTACCACAAGAGCGAGTTTATGAACAGTTAAAAGCTATATTTCCTCAAAATGGAATTATAAAATTCCAATCAAGTTTTAAATCTGATGTATTAACTTATAATTACACTATTAATATAATAGTTGGCTCACCTTTAGAATTTTTTGAAATTATTGAGGATATTAATAAAGAGTTGTATTCAATGAATATTTCTTATCCTGTGATGTTGAGGAAGACAATAGATGGGATAGAAGTAGAGTTTAACTTTCAGTTTCACCAAAAAAACTAAAATATTGTTCTTAGGTAGGTGTTTTAACCCAATTTCTGCGTTAAGAGTTAAAAATATTTCGTCCTTTACTTGATGTAAACTCCTCAATATTTTTAGCTCTTGCCTTGAACTTGTGTGAAACTCCCAACCTATCAACAATATTTCTTTATAGAACTATTCTAATGATAAAAAAGATTTCGTTCTTTACTTAATGTAAACTCCTCAATATTTTTAACTCTTGCCTTGAACTAATTAAAAATCATCAGCAACAGAACAATATTTTTCTTCTGTTAACATTCTGTATAAATGTTTTTTATATATAAATTTGCTAGAATTAGACAAGGATTTATTATGAAGAATATTTTTATGGTTAGTTTGATGATGTTGTTAACAGCTACGTTAGTTTTTACAGGTATTGTGAATTTGCTAGAATAACTAATTTTAAGAATTTATTCACTGCATGAACAGATAAATCTGTCATACAGTTTTTTGTATTACTTTTAAGTTTTTGGATTAAGTTTCCACTTACTTTCAATACTCCAATCTCTTACTTCATTATATAAAGAGTCTCTCTCAATTGGTGTAAAGCCACTATTACTAATCACATCTACAAATTCTTGTAAAGGCATTCCTGTAGCACTGGCTGCTCCTGCAGCACTGTTAATGGATTCTTTTTCAATGGTACCATCTAAATCATTAGCACCAAACTCTTGAGATAGAAGTGCAAGTTTAACTGTTGAAGTTACCCAGTAAGCTTTGATATGTGGAATATTATCCAACATCAATCTACTAATGGCCATGGTTTTAAGAATCTCTTGACCTTTCATAAAGTTTTTTACTTTTAGAAAGTTGTTTTCTCTTTGATAAACCAAAGGTATAAAGGCATTAAACCCACCTGATTTATCTTGTAATTCTCTTAGTCTTACCATATGATCAATTCTATGTTCTGGTTTTTCAATATGTCCAAATAACATAGTTGCATTACTTTGACGACCAGCTGTATGCCATAACTTGTGTATTTCTAACCATTGATCAGAAGTCACTTTTCCACCACAGATTCTTTTTCGAACTTTTTCATCGAAGATTTCTGCTCCACCACCTGGCATGGAGTCAACACCATTTTCAATCATTTTATCAATAATATCTTGGTAGCTTAAATTATATTCTTCACTTAAAAAATGAATTTCTGCAGCGGTTAAAGCTTTTACATGTAAGTCAGGATATTTTTCTTTTATTTTTCTAAAAACATCTAAATACCATTGCAGTCCAGAATCTGGATTATGAGCTGAAACAATATGAACTTCTTTAATTCCATTTTTAACTGAATTATCAACTGTTTTCATGATTTCATCATGGCTCATCGTGTAAGGTTTTGGATTTTTCCTACTTGCACTATAGGCACAAAATTGACATACATCTTTACAAATATTTGTAGGATTTATATGTCTATTGATATTAAAATATGTTTTATTTTGATATTTATTTCGTCTGATTTTATCTGCATACATACCTAAAGTAAAAAGATCTAAATCATAAAGGGCAACGCCATCTTCATAACTTAATCTTTGTCCACTTTCTAGTTTTTCTATAAGATTCATTTATTCACCAACATTATATTTTTTGTTCATCTAAGGGTTTAAAACAACAAGCATCACCATCATAGTATTCAATGGTTCCATTTTCTATTTGATAATACCAACCATGAATTTGTAGTTCACCCGCTTTAATTTTTCTTTCTATATCAGGAAAAGTCAATAAATTTTCAAGTTGATGTACTATGGAAATACGCTCAGTTGTACGATACAAGTTCTCTTTATCATTTTTATCTTGAATAGCAAGAAGGGTATATTCTTTTGCACGTTTTCCTAATTCTAACCATTTTTTAACATGGATTAAATCTGGACTATCTCCAATATCCATGTATAAACTTTTACATGCCCCACAATGAGAGTGTCCACAAATAATGATATGTTTTACATTTAAAACAGAAACTGCATATTCAATAGCCGCACTGCTTCCATGATAGTCATCACTAATGGCATATGGAGGTACAAAGTTCCCTACATTTCGTAAGACAAACATATCTCCTGGTTCGGTATCTAACATTAAATCTGGTGTTACTCTACTATCTGAACACCCTACAAAAAGAATATCTGGTTTTTGGCCATGTTTTACCAGCTCTTTTAAATTTCCTTCAAATTTAGGAAAACTGGCTTCTCTAAATTTTTGATTACCTTTTATTAAATCATTTATTTGCATTCATAATTCCTATTGTTTAATAACTTTAACGCTTGTTGCAGTTATTACTGAGACTTTTTTTACTTCGCCTCTTTTATATTCATCGTTTTGTTTATATTCTATTAAATAATCTATTTTATGACAGCTAACAATATCTGTTAACTCAGACAAAACAACCACTTCGCAGTTTGTAAATTTTTCATTGGTACTATTTGCATGTAGAGCTGATATAAACAGCAATGCAAGGATAAAAATTCTCATGATAAGTATTCCTTTAAATGTTTACAAACTTCACGCAAAAGTTTTGAATCAATATCAATTTTTGCGATTAATCGTATTATAGCACTACTTACTGTAGGTTGTCGAATAGCTCCAACTAAAAACCCTTTTTCTTTTAATTCTTCTTGAATTTGTATCACTTTTTTATTGTCATTTATACTAATTGGGATGATAAGACTTTGTGCGTGAATGCCCAATTCTTCTTCTATAATTTTAAGATGATTTTGTATTTTTTGTTTTATACTTGAAGTATTTTTAAGGATATAATTTAAAGACTCTAATCCTAGGGCTGTATCAAATAAAGAGGGTGCCGTTGTATAGATTATAGATTTTGCTCGATTACTTAAAAAATCAATTATTTCTTTTGAAGCCAAAATATATGCCCCATAACTTCCATAAGCTTTTCCAAGTGTACCCATTTTCACATGATTCTCTTTGGGTCTTATATTATAATAATCAAAAATCCCCATTAGATTATTACCAATAACACCTGAACTATGTGCTTCATCAACTAAAAGTAAAGCTTTAAATTCATCGGCAATATGAAATATTTCTTCAGGAGCTATATCACCTTCCATAGAATAAACACCTTCAATGGCAATAATAAGTCTTGAAGATTTTTTTCTAGGAGCTAAAGCAATTTTTTCTTTTAAATCTTTTACATCATTATGTTTGAACAATACTACTTGAGACTCTTTTAAAAGTTTAGTAGCCAACATTCCACTTGCATGATATTGTTCATCTATAAATAATATATCACCTTTTCTAACCAAGGCTTCTATCATTGCTAGATTTGCCATAAATCCACTTCCTAAGATAATGGCATCTTCAAAGTTATTGACAGTTTTTAATTTATCTTCAAATTCTTTATGAATTTTACTATACCCATTCACCAACATAGATGCTTTAGGCGCGTGATATTTTTCTTTTAGAACTTTTTCATAAGCATTGGTAAAAAGCGTTTTATTAGTAGCAAAACCCAAATAATCATTTGAGGCTAAGTCATGTAAGTTTTCGTCAAAAACTTCTCGTTTTCTATGGCGATTTGATTTGTGAATTGCTTTTAGTTCATTGTCGTACAAGGTGAGTATTTCTCCTATTTATAGTGGCGTATTATACAAAAATATCACTAAAAGGACAAGTATAACTGAAGTTTAAAATATATAATTTTTTTTACCACTTTTAAGCCACATTTTTAGCCTATAATAAGTATATAAAACTAAAATTATGCGCTTAATTCTAAGGAGTATATTATGGATGAACTTGTCCAAGAAATTCAAACCAACAAAAAAGAAACTATCTTAGTTGACTTAGATAAAATTGAACATTTGGTAAATAAAGTTGCCGATTTAGTGATTACAAACTCTATGATGACCCAGAAGATTGATGAATTGAAAAACGTAGAAGATAAAAAAGGAATGCAAGAGACTACCTCTTTGTTTGAAAGACATATAAAAGAGTTGCAAGATTATGCTATGGAGCTTCGAATGATCAGTATGGCAACTATTTATGAACCTTTTGAAAAACTAATTGAAGCTGCATCCATTAAACATAAAAAGAAAGTGGAATTAAAAACTACAGGGGAAACCACAAAAATTGATAAGAGTATGATTGAACTTTTGAGTAAATCTCTGAATGCAATTTTGATGAATGCAGTTGAGCATGGAATTGAAACTGCTGATGTAAGAGCTCAAAAAGGGAAAAGTGAAATAGGTGCTATCATTGTTAGTGCGGAGCAAATTAATGGACAAATAGTTATTAACTTTAAGGATGATGGCAAAGGAGTTGATTTAGAAAAAGTTGAAGCCAACGCATTGGCAACCGAAGCCGTAACCGAAGATGAACTCACCTATATGAGTGATGATGATAAAGCAAGTTTAATGTTACACGATAAAACAATGTTAAGTATCAAACAAAATATTGACAAATTAAATGGCTCTATTGTAATAGATACTCATAAAGATACAGGTACTACTATTTCCATTTATATTCCTTTGACATTATCTATTTTAGATGGACTAAATATAAGAATAGGGGAACAACATTTTATATTACCCACAACTTCTATTATTGAATCTTTACAGCCAACCACAGAAATTATAAAAGCAGTTGGAGATGGAACATCCGAATTATTAATGTTAAGAGAAGATTTTATTCCTATTATTAGAATGTACGAGTATTTAAATATTAAAGGTGATTATGAAAAACTTGAAGAAGGTATGTTGATTGTTGTAAAAGCAGGAAAAGAGAAAGTGGCACTTTTTTTAGATGAGTTTTTACATCAACAACAAATAGTTGTAAAACCCATAGATAAAAATTTTAGAGACGTAGTGGGAATTAGTGGAGCAACAGTACGAGGTGATGGATCAATTGGACTAATCGTTGATGTTAAAAGTATCATTGATGATAAAAAACACTTGTTTGAAAAAACTGATGTAGCTATTTAACTTACTTCGTATATCTTCGTTGAATGATTAGTTAATCTACTCATTGGCAAAAGCCAAATCCTACGATTCACGAAACATTCGCCTTGATTTACTTTGTAATTTAAATCCTAAATCAATTTTTTGATATTAATATGTTGTCTGCAACAAATAAGCTTTTTGACTTCATATTGATGTACTTTAAAAAGTAATATTCTCCAAAAATTCTATCTCATTATCAACTACAATAATGGCATCAATACAGTACATAACATCGAGTTTTTTATTTTGAAGATAATAGTCTGTACTTCTTTTTATTTTTGAGAGTTTAGAAGGAGTTAAGTTGTTGACTGCTGTTTCATAATCAGTTGAAGACTTAACTTCGCAAAAGTGATAGACTTTGTCTTTTTTTGCAATGATATCAATTTCACCCAGTTTTTTTGCGTAGTAGTTTTGTTCAATAATTTTAAAACCTTGCGAGTTGAGATACTCACAAGCCTTTTCTTCTGCGATATTTCCTTTAAAACGAGACACTTATTGTCTCACCCACCACCAACAAATTGTAACAGTTCAATTTTATCAGCATCATTTGGCATGAAGTCACCCCATTGATCTTTTTTTACAACTTCCATGTTAACTGCTGCTGCCATTACTTTATCTTCAATTTGTAAGGTTGTGATTATTTCTTGTAGAGATATGTTTGCTAAAAATTCTTTATTTTCGCCATTTACAATTAGATTCATTATTTACCCTTAATGTGTTAATTAATAGAATTTTATCTAAAAATACTTTAGAAAAGTATAGGTGAAAAAACTAATCTGGTCTCTTGATCATATACCCACTACCTCTTATATTAATAATAAAATCTTCTTTGAGCTCTTTTTTTACTCTATTAACTTCTGCTCGTATGGTTGCATTGTCAATATCTTCATCTTCATAGGCATAAGTTCTAAACATATCATAGTTTACAACCAAGCTTCTATTTTGGGCAAGTAGTTCTATAATTTTGAGTTGTCTACTTGAGAGGATATGTGGCTCATTATTAAAATAAAGAGTTAAGGTACTTGTATCAAAACTGTAATACTTGGATATTCTTTTATGCTCTTGGGGTACTATTCTGGTTTTCATTATTTTGTTAATACGTAAGGTTAGTTCTTTTAAATGAAAAGGTTTTTTAAGATAATCATAACATCCCAAATCAAAGGCCCTTGTAATATCTTCAATATCAAGTAAAGCCGAGATATAAATAGTAGGAATCATTCTTTTTTGTTCGTGAACTTTTTCTAGAAGACTTAATCCATCCATGCCTGGAACATTGATATCCAAGACCAATAAATCAAATTTTTCTTTATTTAAAATATCAAAAGCGCTATTTCCATCTCTTGTATTAATAACTGCATGACCTGTTGAGGTTAGATACTGTGTTATTGCCTCATTTAATTGTAAGTCATCTTCTAAAAGTAGTATTTTCACGTCATTCCTTTAAAAGTATAAGTAAAGGTAGTTAATTCTTCATTGGATTCTAAATGTATATTTACATCTTCCTCATCGCAAATTCTTTTAACAAGATTTAATCCCAATCCAAAACCTTCTTGTGTTTTTTCTTCTCTATAGTATTCTTCAAAAATTTTATCAGGATGTTGTATAAGCCTGGAATGAGAGGAAATAATAAGTGCTACCTTTGTCACTGATTGTTTGAGACTCACAAAAATATCACGATTTTCAAGGGTATATTTGATGGCATTTGTAAGGTTGTTATCAATGATTCTTTGTAATTTTGTTTCAATAAAAGAGATGAATATTTCTGAGTTTTCATAATCAAATATAAAATTTGATCTGGCCAAATTTGCATTTTGTGAAAAGAAATCAATTCTACTTCTAACAAAATCCACAATATCAATGGTTTGTATTTTATACATCATCTGATCTTTTTTAACCAAATAACTTAAATCATCGTAAATACTAAAAATATTTTTCATAGCCACTTCTATATTTGAAAGGTATCTATTTTTTCCAAACTCCATTTCAAATAATTCAATATTACTCATGATCACACTCAAGGGTGTATTGGTTTCATGTACTGCATACTTTAAAAAGTTTTTTTGTGCAGTTAATAAGTTATTGGAGTAGGTCTTTTCAATTTCTAATCGTTGGGTTTGTTTTTTGTAATCTTCAGATGATTTTTGAATTAGATGGGTTAAGGCCTGAATACTTCTTGAGTGTTCACTCATTTGTTTTTTATTTGATAAAGGCTCTTGCTTTGTCATATTTATAATATGGGTACTTTCACTTAACGCAACAACAGTTAGTGTTTGATTGAGAAGTTCATTATGTCCTTTGTTGTGGAAAAACTCTCCATAAGTAAAAAAACCAGAAGTAGAAGTAATATTGGCAAATGGTTCCAGTTCTAGATTAATGATTTCAGGAATATATCTTCTTCTTGCCATACATGAGTAGATGAAAAATGATTCAGTATTTGTATTGTTACAAGTATTAAAAATATGTTCAAAGGGATTATTCATAATCATTTCCACATTTCCAAACCCCAGTTTTACCTTGTCTCCTTGATGTAGGTTCCCTGCAAAACTAAGGCTTCCATCTTGATGTTTGGCAACAACAGCACG
>MAAG01000022.1 GCA_002163065.1 Arcobacter sp. 31_11_sub10_T18 | reverse complement strand
TACAATAATCTAAATATATCTTTTACCAAAGAACATTGCAGCGTGCAAATTCAGATTCCAAAATCTTTACAGGAAGATTTTTTACTCAATACTCTAAACAACTTTTCAAATGACTTTAATACATCTCGTATTTATGAACTGAAACCTTTTTGGTTTTTTGATGAGAGAAACTCACTGATTCAAAGTCCTGATAAAGATTTTGTATTAACAAAAAGAGAAGTGCTTTTTTTAAAAATGTTAACCACCTCAGACAAAATAATCACCTATGAAGATATGACTAAAAGCTTATCGGAGAATCAAGAAGACATAACTTTAAATGCAATGAGACTTTTTACCAAAAATCTTAAGAAGAAGTTGCCTCCTAATCTTCTTAAAAATATCCGTAATACAGGATACAAACTCTTTTAAACTAAGGGTTAAGACACTTTTTAGCCTCCCTCACCTGATATACTCTTACAAAGAAAATAACTTTAATGTCACTTTACAATGATAATGTTCTTTATACAGTAAGGAATACAAATGAATGAACATATAAAAATTGATATCGCTGGTATCAAACCTGAAACACTTGATGTTTTACAAAATAAATACAACAATATAAATGTTACGTATGATGATGTTAAAGGTATCATGCAACTGAAACTTTCAAAGTCTATGCATGAGGATTTTGTAATTACAGCTATTGATGATATTCTAAATAGTTTTTCTACTATTAATAGATATGAGCTTTCACCTTCATGGGTTTTTGACGAAAGTAATTCTATGGTTAAAGGCCCTGATAAAAAATATGTCTTGACAAAAAAAGAAGTGGTATTTTTAAAGATGTTAATCAACAATGATAAAATTATCACCTATACAGAAATGGTTAGAAAACTATGGAAAAATAGTGAAGAAGTTTCGCAAAATGCAATGAGACTGTTTACGAAAAATTTGAAGAAAAAGCTTCCACCCAACATATTGAGAAACTTTCAAAATACAGGATATAAACTTATTTTATAAGTTTATATCCTGTGACTAATAGTTAAAAGTAAAGAAGTCTCTTTACTTTTAACCTTTATTCGTCTTACGAATTGTACGCTTTATTTAAGTTAACTGTTTCACTCGACTCTGCACTAATTTCATTAGAATTTGCATCACCATTGTAAATATCAGTATTTAACTCATTTTCACCTTTAGCAATTAAAACTGAAACCATAGCATCACCAGTAACATTTACAGTAGTACGTGCCATATCTAAGATTCTATCAATTCCAGCAATGATGGCAATTCCTTCTAATGGTAGACCAATAGATGTAAGTACTAATGACAACATGATTAAACCAGCACCAGGAACTCCTGCAGTACCAATTGAAGCCAAGGTAGATGTTAAAATAATAGTTCCGTAATCTGCCATTGTTAAATCAATACCAAATGCTTGTGCAACAAATACAGCACACACACCTTGATAAAGTGCAGTTCCATCCATGTTTATAGTTGCACCCAATGGTAATACAAAACTAGAAACTGGTTTAGAAACCCCAAGATTATTTACAACATTATCAGTTGTAACTGGAAGTGTTCCTGAACTACTTGTTGTTGTAAATGCAACTGATTGAGCTGAGATAATTCCTTTGAAGAATTTTAAAGGGTTTAGTTTTGCAACAAATGCAATAGTTCCACCAAGAGTAAAGATTGCATGAACAATACAAGCAGCATATACCACTAAGATAACTTTACCTAGACTCATTAATAAATCAATACCATAAGTAGCAGAAACCCATGCCATTAGACCAAATACACCTATTGGAGCATAAGAGATAATAACGTGTGTCATTTTAAACATAGCTTCAGAGAATCCACTAAAAAAGTCTGCAACAGGTTTTGCTTTTTCACCTGCAAGGTTAATAGATACACCTAACATAATCGCAAAAAATATAATTTGAAGAACATTTCCATTAGCAAAACTTGCAATTGGGTTTTTTGTTACAATATTTAAGAAAGTATCAATTAAAGCTGGCGCTTCTTTTGCAGTCATTGTTTTGGCACCTTCTAAAGATATTCCAGCGCCTGGCTCAAATACAATACCAAAAGTAAGACCAATTGTAATAGCAATTGCGGTTGTACCTAAATAAATAAGGAAAGTTTTAATTCCAATTCTTCTCATCTTTCTAAGATCTTCCATCGCTACAATTCCTGATACTAAAGTAACAAAAATTAAAGGCACAATTAACATCTTAATCAAATTGATAAATAAAGTACCAATTGGTTTTAATGCTGCAGCACTCTCACCTACAATTAGACCTGTTGCTAATCCTAAAATAAGCCCAATAAATATTTTTTGCCATAATGGCATCTTTTGTTTTGTCGTAGTTGACATGTTTTT
Source organism: Arcobacter sp. 31_11_sub10_T18 (assembly GCA_002163065.1). GTDB lineage: Bacteria > Campylobacterota > Campylobacteria > Campylobacterales > Arcobacteraceae > MAAG01. Next base: position 11,586 of record MAAG01000022.1, on the reverse strand, counting down.
CTCCTTTAAAATGAAGTCTAAATTCAAAGTATCTCAACTAAAAATTGACCTTATTAATTGTAGGTAAGCAAAACGATTTTAACGTGACGTTTTTGAGAAAAATTGAGATTTTTTATGGAATTTTGGAGTTTGTTTTTTTCGAAGTTGTGAGCCAATTGTCACTATACTATTTTATTGGCTCACCAGAGGAGTGAGATAAAGAATTAAATATTTACTTCTTTAAGATTTGGCAAGTTTTATTCATGGAATATCCTATACCTTTCACAATCTGAATGGCATTTTCAGGTACTTTTTTTCGAATACGTTTTACTAAAGCTCTTATATTATTTAAGGTTGTGGGTTCTCCCTCCCAAACATACTCTTCAATTTCTCCAAAAGAAAATACTCGACCCACATCTTTGGCAATCAGTTCTAAAAAAAGAATCTCTTTTTTTGCCAGTTTTACTTCCACATTGTCTTTAAGTAAAAAACGTTTCACAAAATGAAATTGATACCCCTCACTTAAGTCTAATATCTTAGGAGCATAGTTACATAATTTCTTAACTTTTTGTATGAGCTCAAAAATATGAAAAGGTTTTTTTAGATAATCATCACAACCTATTTCGTAAGACTCTTGAATCTTTTCTAAATCATGATTGGAACTAATGATTACAACGGGAACATTAGAATAATACAAACGAATAGATTCTAAAATGCTAATACCATCAAGGGAGGGAACATTAATATCCAACACAAAACATTGATATCCATTGGCAAGGGAATCGTGGGCTTCTTCTCCATCATGAAAAGTATCTACTCGATATCCTTCTTTTAATAAGGCATTTTCTATTAAACTACACAGTCTTTCATTATCTTCAAGAACTAAAATTTTCATTACTTACTTCCAGTTTTATACTAAATTTTGCACCTTCATTTGTATTGGATGCTCCAATTATTCCATTCATTTTGTCTTCTATAATAAGTCTTGCCATATACAAGCCAATCCCATGACCATCTTTTTTTGTTGTAAAATAGGGATCAAAAATTTTATCTAAATATTCTTCTGGAATTCCACCACCATTGTCTTCAATATCTATTTGGACAAAACGCTGAACATTTTTAATGGTAATATTGATGTTTCCTTCTCTTTTTTTTCTGTTTTTTAAAAGAACTTCTTTTGCATTGTTCACTACATTTAATAAAGTTTGCATTAATTCATTTTTATAACCGTTTATCATCAAGTTTGTATTCTCTTCTACTTTAATATTCACATTGATATAGTTATATTTTATATTGTGCTCAACGATATTCATCATTTTAACCACAGCATCATTGATATCAAAAATTGTTTTTCTATTTGAAGGCATAATAAAAGTCTGAAAATCATTGATGGTTTCTGTCATATATTTCACTTGTCTCATAATATCATCTACATATTGGTGATCATTTTCTAAGGTTTTTTTATCTGGACTATCCATATAAAAATGTTCTTGTGCAATGGTAGAAATTTCTACCAAAGGTGTTTTCCACTGATGTGCGATAGATGAGAATATTTCACCAATTTCAGCCAGTTTTGATTGCTGAATAATAAAATCTTGCTGTTTATCTTTTTCTAGTTGAGCATGTCTTTCTTTGGTAATATCAGTGAACACTGTAACACTTCCACCACTATTATTCAAATCCTCTAAATATTCTTTATGATTAATATAATAGATAAATTCTTTTTCTTCTTTATTTTTTAGTATGAGTTCATTACTAATAGACGTATTGGTAATAAACTTATCTAAACTTTGAACCAAAGAGGTGGAGTCACCTTTTTTTAAGTACTCTCCCAATTTTATTTCATGTTCATTGGGGCAAGGAAATTGCATCATATCAAGAAATTTGGAGTTAGATTCAATAATTTTCCCATCTTTGTCTTGCCACACGATTGGATTTTCTATGATATTTAACAAAGCTTTATCAAACTCCATTCGTGCTTGAAGCAGTCTTGAGTTTTTTAAACGGAAGTACAAGTTGTAAATGAGAACACCACTTAGAAGTAAAAAAAATGGAAAAATCAAAAAAATAAAATTAATAAACTGCCGATATTTATCAAAAAAAGAAATAGGTTTATTGATATAAGTAAACTTTCGTTTTAATCGATTAGGGTCTAAACCAAACTTTTTAATTTTTTCATAATCAAATTCATAGGTATAGGTATCATCGGTTTTGATATAAGATGTTTTAGCTCTTCCTTCTAAAATAGCCAATACCATTTTTGCAGACCTTATTCCCAATTCTTTTATGGGAATAATTTTCCCTCCAACAGGACCATTTCCTGTGAACAAATTATCTGTAACAAATACAGGTATTTTACTGCTATCAATCATGGCTGCTATTTCAGTATTTTTATAGAGGTTCCCAGGTTTATCATTGTAAAAACGTATAAAAAAAACTGCTTCATTGGGTCTGTATAAGGAGAATCTTTTTTTGAGTTTTTCTAAGTTGGTTCTTTTGATATAGTTAACTTCAAATTTTCCAGTGATTTCATGGATTGCATCGTAAATGTAAGGTTCAGTGTCATCTCCACTTGCGCTATTATCATTGATAATATGTAAAGTTTTAATATTGGGCATCATTTTATAGATGAGTTTAACAATATCACTTATGGCACGTTTTTCTAGCAGACCTGAAGTTTTCTTTTGAAGTCCAGATCGGATAAGTTTCTTATTACTGTATTTTTCAATTCCTACAAAAAACACCAACTCATCAGTAAATAGTTTTGGATAATATTGCAAAACAAAGTTATATGCAAACCTATCAATGGCTATGATTAAATCATACTTACGATCTTTTAGTTGAAGTTTATAAATATCACCTATCTCTTTGTAGTATTCATGGGAAGTGATTCTTTTAGCATCCATATACAAAGTGGTAGTATCTATATTCGTATCATAAAATACTTCTTCAATCCCATCAATAATGTCATCACTCCATTGAAAACCTTTATGGTAGGAGTTGAGAATAAGAATATTTTTATCTTGTTGAGCATAAAGGTGAGTTTGAAAAAGTAAAAATAATATAAGTAGTAAAAGACATTTTAATTTCATAATATAAAATACTCCATAGTTTTTATCATATTACTTTTTGTATAAAAATAGAATTTATTTCTTTAATAAAGCTATTCTTTAATCCAATACAAAGGAGCTCCTATATTATCGCAGATCCCCTTCTTTTCTATTAAATACATTTAAGATACTTTTCATCTGAATATTGAATCAAAGCTCGTGCTAAAATATTCGTAGGATCTATTAATGAAGCTTTTTTATAAGAGCTTTCATTCGCAAAAGCCAAAGGAATTTCAGTACATCCAAGAATAACACTTTGAACATCATTGTTTATAAATGATTCAATTTCTTGCTCAAACAACTCTTTTGCTTCTTTTTTTACAGGACTTGAAAAGGCTTTGACCCCAAAGTCTAAATTATAAATAGCAGTATGAACACTATTTTTTCCTTCGTCATTGGGATTAACAAGTTCAAATTTTCCCATTTTCTTGAAGTAGTCTTCGTACAGTTTTGTATCATAAGTTCCAAGGGTTCCAAGAAGACCTATTTTTTTCACATCACGATGATGGTCTTCTAAAAACTTATGAGTCTCTTCTACGATATTTAACAGTTTTGCTTTACAACCAGCTAATCTCATCAACTCCTTAACTCTGTCAAAAATAATAACTGAGTGGGCTGTATTACAAGGTATGGCAATAACTGCTGCACCCATCTCATTTAATTTTAAAGCTGCTCGGAAAAGACCTTCTGCTGGATTGGCACCCTCTTTTGTTTTCAAATAAGTACTTCTATCCGCAATATCAGAAGACTGAGAAACCAAATAAACGTCCAAGTAATCTTGATCCGTACCATTTGTTTTCATGTTGTCAAAGATTTTTTTATTTAAATCTAAACCCGCATAGGGTCCAACCCCACCTATTATGCCTATAGCTTTTTTCATTATATTGCCTTAGTTAGCTGTCATTCTAGGTCGAATCATATTTTCTGGTTTAATGATTTCATCTAAATGTTCTTTACTTAACAGTTCTCTCTCTAATACAATGTCATATACACTGTATCCGTTAGTTAAAGCCTCTTTAGCAACCGAAGTAGAATTTTCGTACCCAATATATGGATTAAGTGCAGTTACGAGCCCTATGCTATTCATTACAAGTTTCTCACAGTGTTCTTTGTTAGCTGTAATTCCATCAACACATTTATAAGCTAGTGTTTCAAATGCTTTTCTCATCATATTGATTGAATTAAACAAGTTATATGCAATTACTGGTTCAAATACATTTAACTGTAATTGTCCACCTTCACAAGCAAGTGTGATAGTTAAGTCTGCACCAATTACTTGGTATGCAACTTGATTCACTACTTCAGGGATAACTGGGTTTACTTTTCCAGGCATAATTGAGCTTCCTGGCTGAACAGCTGGAAGATTGATTTCATTAAATCCTGCACGTGGACCTGAACTTAATAATCGTAAATCATTACATATTTTTGAAATCTTAGTTACAACTCTTTTAAATACCCCAGATATTTGGATATAAGCTCCTGTATCTTGAGTTGCTTCTATTAAGTTTTTGGCAGTTTTAAAAGGACGACCCGTTACATCTTGAAGTTTCTGCTCGACAACTTTTATGTACTCAGGATGAGAATTAATTCCCGTACCTATTGCAGTTGCTCCCAAGTTCATTTCACGAACCAATTGTTGAGCTTCTTTTAAACGCTCCATATCTTCATCTATCATCACTACATAAGTATTAAACTCTTGCCCAAGTGTCATAGGAACAGCATCTTGAAGTTGCGTTCGTCCCATTTTAATCACATCATGAAACTCTTCAGCTTTTTGAGAAAAACTCGCTCTTAAGATTTTCATTGAATCAATTAGTTCATAAATTTTCTCATACAAAGTTATTCTAAATGCTGTTGGATAAGCATCATTTGTTGATTGAGAAAGATTTACATGATTATTTGGATGAAGGTATTTGTATTCACCTTTTTTGTGCCCAAGAAGTTCTAAACCACGATTAGCAATAACTTCATTGATATTCATATTGATAGAAGTTCCAGCTCCTCCTTGAATCATATCAACGATAAATTCATTGTGTAATTTACCTTCAATAATTTCATCACAAGCGTCACAAATAGCATCTTTTTTTTCTTCATCCAATAACTCAAGATCGAAGTTTGCCAAAGCAACTGCTTTTTTAACTTTTGCAAGTGAAGCTATAAATGTTGGAAATTCAGAAAGTGAAACATTTGTAATATCAAAGTTTTCGTGTGATCTTAGTGTTTGAATCCCATAATATGCATCATGTGGAACTTCTTTGTCTCCAAGTAAATCATGTTCTAATCTTTTCTTCAATGGTTGTCCTTTTAGTAAACATAACAGAGTTTGATGTAGTGTTTTTTCTGTTTGAAGAATTTTATAACTCTAAAATGAACTAAAAGTGATTTTTTGATTGTGACCTTCGGGATAATAGTACCTCTTTATCCCCTTATTATGTCATGAAGATATAAATATCTTCGTTCTCTACTTTCTTTTATTGAAAAGAAAGTAGCAAAGAAACCAACAACGGCTTCGGAGGCTAAAGCTTCCCTCGATTATTATTTGTTCTTTTCTGTCCTGCAAAACTCACTAAAACTTGCTCCCAGCAAGTTTCTTAACGTTCAAACAGTTTCGGACTGGTTTAGAAAAGAAGAAATAAACACTCAGCTCCTGCAGATGTTGCCCATTGTCCAAATATACCGATTAAATGATCTTTCTAAGCTGTAAACTAAAAAGAGCTACATTCGAATCAGCAGTTTGAACCCTCTATGCTCTTAAGTCCAGCATTTGATGAAGCTAAGTTTGTTATATCTTAAAGCGTAACCCGATTTTTTCTGTCTGAGTGTAACTAAACATGCTGGGAGCATGTTTTAACGAGTTATAAAATCAAGCTTTTAGATGTAAAAAACTTAGGTAGTCGCAGACCTTCAACATTTCGCTGGAGAGTTTTTTTGTTTCTTTTTTTACGGTCAAAAAAAGAAAGGAAGTCATAAGAGAGTTATTTACTAAAGAGAAATCAGCGTTGTCAGAGAAATTCGTTTATAATTCTAAAGATTGTTCAGTATTAAGGAAGTAACATATTCAATAGGACAAAAGATTGTCCTATTGTTTAAAAAGATTAGATATCTTTTTTGATATTCGCTTTTAATGTAGCTTCATTAAATCCAAAGTGATCAAATAACTCAGGTGCAGGTCCACTAGCACCAAATGTATCCATACCATATACAACATCAGCAAATTTGTAATACTCCAAACCACGAGCTGCTTCAACTGCAAATACCTTAGTATTTTTATCAATAACTTGATCAATGTAAGATTGTTCTTGCTCAATAAATAAATCAAAACAAGGAACAGAAACTACGTTTGCCATAATTCCATCTTCTTCTAAAGAAACAGCAGTTTTAAGTGCAAGCATAAGCTCACTACCACTTGCCATGATAGTTACAGTTGCATTGTCTCTTTTTTTAAGTAAATAAGCACCATTTGAAACTTCACCAAATGCTTTTTTATCTTTGATTACTTCAAGTCCTTGACGTGAACAAACAAATGCAGTTGGTGCATTCATTTTTAAGGCAGTTTTCCAAGACTCTACATTTTCAGTAGCTTCTGCTGGTCTAAATACATAAAAGTTTGGTAAAGCTCTAAATTGAGACAAGTGTTCAATTGGTTGGTGAGTTGGTCCATCTTCACCAACACCAATTGAATCATGAGTCCATACGAAGTGTTGAGGAATACTTGCTAGTGCAGCAAGTCTTGCTGCCGGTTTTAAGTAATCTGAAAATACAAAGAAAGTAGCAGAAAATACTCTAAATAAACCATATAAGTTCATCGCATTAGTAATTGATGCCATTGCGTGTTCTTTGATACCAAAGTGAAGGTTTCTTCCATTTGGAAAATCACCCAAACCTTTTAGTTCTGTTTTATTTGATGGTGCTAAATCTGCACTTCCACCCATGAAACCAGGAACTTTAGCTGCAATTGCATTTAAGATTTTGTGATTTGAATCTCTAGTTGCCATTTTTTCAACATCAGAAAAGTCAGGATACTCTACTGAATCAAAATCAGGGTTTAATAAAGCTTCTAGTACATCTTTTTTAGAACTAGCGTCAACTGCTTTGTTCCATGCAGCTTCAAGTTCAGCTCCACTTACAGTTTTGTCAAATGCAGCTTTTACTTCATCACTAATTGCAAATTTAACTTCTGGATCAAATCCTGCGTTTCTTTTAGATGCAGCAATCTCATCAACACCTAAAGGAGCACCATGTGTATGATGGCTTCCTTCCATTGTTGCAGCACCTTTTCCAATAGCAGTATTTGCTTTAATAAGAACAGGTTTACTTGCAGCTTTAGCACTATTAATTGCAGCATCAATTGCAGCAAAATCATGACCGTCTATTTCAATAACTTCAAAGTTTGCAGCTTCAAAACGAGCTACTACATCTTCATCCCAAGCAATACTAGTATCACCTTCGATTGTAATATTATTTGAATCATAAATGATTACAAGATTGTCTAGTTTTTGATGACCTGCAGTTGCCACAGCTTCATAAGAAAGACCTTCTTGTAAATCTCCATCTCCACAAAAACAATATACTGTATGGTTGATGATTGAATCATCTAAAACATTTTTAGCATATTTTGAAGCCATTGCAAAACCAACTGCATTTGCAATCCCTTGTCCCAATGGTCCAGTAGTAATTTCAATACCATGTGTATGTCCATACTCTGGGTGTCCTGGAGTTCTTGAGTGTGTTTGTCTAAACTGTTTCATATCTTCAACGTTTACGTCAAATCCCCAAAGGTGTAATAAGGAGTAAATTAAACCAGTTGCGTGACCCCCTGAAAATACCAATCTATCTCTGTTTAACCACTTTGAGTTGTTTGGATTTATATTTAAGTGTGTGCTTAAAACTGTAGCAATATCTGCTAAACCCATAGGTGCACCTGGGTGTCCGCTATTTGCTTGTTGAACCATATCAGCAGCTAAAAATCTGATAGTATCGGCTTGTTTTTGAAGTAGGTTGTTTGACATATGTATCCTGTGTAATATATCCTCTCAAATTTTAAAAATATAGGTCTCACTTATATTTTAAATTTGACTGATATGCTGATTTTTTGCAATTATATCTAAGATTTGGTTAAAACAAATTTAGCTTAAATTAAGTTAGGATTTTGTTGTGGCTTTTGGGACAACAATAACAAATTCTGCTCCGTCATTATTGTTAATTGCCATGAGTTTTCCACCCATATTATTTTCGATAATCAGCTTAGACATAAATAGTCCAATACCTGTACCATTTGATTTTTCTTTGGTAAAAAATGGTTCAAAAATCTTTGTTAACATGGACTCATCAATACCACCAGCGTTATCTGATATCCTTAATACTGCACTATCCTCGTCTTCTTCAATAAAGATTTTAATTTTTGGATTTTTAATCTTTCGCGCTATCAACATATCTCGAGCATTGTTTACAATGTTGATGACCACTTGAGAGTATTCATTTTTAAATCCACACACAAGGGGATTTCTTTTGATAATGATATCAAGATGGATTTTATTTTTTTTAAGTCCAGAGCTGATGATATTAATAGAAGTATTTAATTGTTCAGAGATATTAAAACAAACTTTTTCTTTATCTTTTGAAAAAAAGTTTTGAAAATCATTGATAGTATTTGACATATACTTTGTAATATCATTTGATTTTCCAATGGTTTCCAAAATCTCAGAACTAGAAACTGTTCCATTAAGTTTTAACTGCGCTTCAATATTTATAAATAACGATGATAATTCCATTAATGGTTGCCTCCATTGGTGTGCAATATTGCCTATCATTTCACCCATACTCGCAAATCGACTCTGTTGAAACATCATTTCATCTTTGAGTCTGTTGTTTTCAACTTCTCTTTTTATGGTATCTTGTAATTCTTCGTTGATAACTTCTAATTCATGTGTATGTTCTTCTAACTGCATAAAATCAGTCATAGTTGTTTGTTTCATTCACTGCCCATATAGTTTATTTGTATTGCGAACAAAAGAAGGGTATTTCTTCTTTTGTCTCTCTAGAAGTCTTCAACATCTATATCATCTTCAATGAAAATTGAAACTGACACACCAGCTTGTGTACTTACATACTCTTTAAAGTCTCCATCAACACCATCAACTTTTTTAGTCTCATTTCCATTTAGCTGCCAATCTGAATTATCACTAAAGTCAATAACATCTCCATTATTTCCAACAAATACTAACTCATTGTCATCATCTGTTAAATCAACAATATCTGAAAAATCAATTGTGACCTTTTGATCTGAACTATCGTTAATATCAATAACTTCAGCATTTTTTACTCTATTAGATATTTGAGTTAAATCAATGTCAGCATCTCTTGATAAGTCCAAAATATCAAATCCATCTCCCATTTCAATTGATGCTTGATTTTCTAATTTATTTCCAATATTTACAGTGTCATTTCCAGATCCAGTATCAATTGAGGCACTATCTATATTATTTCCGATTGTTACTGTATCATTCCCTTCACCAGTATTTATAGTTGCTTGGTTTTTCATGTCATTATTTACAGTAACTATATCGTTTCCAGATCCAGTAATGATTGTTCCGCCATCTAAATTATGAGAAATTGTAACTGTATCATCATCATCCCCTGTGTTTATACTTGATTGATTTTTCATATCATGAGTAATAGTTACAGTGTCATTTCCTTCAGATGTATTTATACTTGAACTATCTAAGTTTTTGGCAGTTACGGTATCGTCTCCTTCGTTTGTATTAATAGTAGCCTGGTTTTTAATATCCTTAGTCGCAGTAATACTATCATCACCGTCACCAGTATTAATTGTAGACTCGATATTTTTTTCAGTTATTGTTTCACCCGCAATGGTACTTGGTGTAGAAAAGTCATGTGACTCATCACTTGTATTCACATAACTTACTGCTTCAACGTAAAAACCACTATCGTTAGCATTTCCATTTGAGGTATGTGCATCAAATGCAATATACTCAAATTCACCTATACTTGCTATAGTTAAAAGTAAACTACCTGTACTTGCAAAAGTACCTGTACTAATTGCATTTCCATTTGAATTAAAAGCAACCCAACCACCGTTAAATGATTGATTTGATGGAACATTTAAGTTAAATGTTGCACTCTTAACTGTTTCAGTTATCTTAAGAAGTAAGCTTTCATTATCATCAATTCCAGTTTCACTTTCATTTTGATTATTTTGAATACCTACCCCATACTCTGTAGCAATTGCTGTTTCATTAACACTGTTGAGTTTTATATTTCCTGGATTATTAAAATTACCAGTCATAAAGTTATCACCATTGTATGCATATGCCTCATAAGTTGCGCTAGTTGTTTCTTCACTTGCAGTTTCGCCCATTGTATCCATATCAATAGTTACAGTTGCAACTTCTGATTCTAATCCTTGAGAATCAATTGAAACATAATCAAATGTATCATCCACTATATAATCAACATTCATGTATTGAATACTATAGTTTGAATTTGTTGCATCTGATATTGTAGTAAATTCGATTTTATCAAATTCGACTTCTACAACAAAACTATTTGTTGTTGCATTGTTATCATCTGTACTTTGTTTTACATCTCCACTTGCGACTTCAACACCATTTTTATAAGCGATCCATGTCGCATGTGCTTGCTGCGACGATTCCGGTAAGAAGTGATTACCTAGACCATCAACACCAATTTCAGCTTGTTGCATTAATTGGTCAAACGAAATAGTTAATGTTTCGCCATTATTAATGCCTTGACCATCATTATCAGCCAAACTACCACCACCAATATGGTCAGCATTATTGTTGTAAATGCGTAGCTTACTATTGGCGTTAGAATCGTTATCTTGGAAAGCAATATTTGCAGTCACACCGTTCATTGTTACTGCGCCAGTTAATGCTCCTGGCGTTACACCCCAGTCCCCCAAATCAGCACTACCATCTTTAGCTCCCAATAAAATGCTGTTGCCATCATTTTCAGATAACGCTTCACCAATTACAGGTGCATCATCATCAACCGTTATAGTAAAGCTGCTGCCCGCTGTATCACCATCTGAATCCGTGGCAGTAAAGTTAAACGTTAAGTTAATGTCATCTTCAGTGTCAGCTGTTGGGTGGTCTAAATTATCCAATAAGCTAAAGTCGTATGAACCGCTTTCTAAGTCAGACAAGCTCACTGTAAAGACGGTGACACCATCTGCTATTGCCGTTAACACTGTGCCGTCATTACTCAGACTAAAGACAACGTCTTCGCCATTTGATGTTAAACCGGATAGACCAGGTTGTGCTGCATCAAAGGCAACACTGCGATTTGCAGTACCGCTATTGTTATCATCACTGCCCCAGCTGATATTTAAATCACCACCGGCTGTTAATGCAATACCTGCTACATCACCATCATAACTATCATCTTGTGTCGCGGCAGTTGCTAAACCTTCTTCGTCAACAGTGCTATCTTCTGGTGCTGGTGAATCTTCACCATT
>MAAG01000041.1 GCA_002163065.1 Arcobacter sp. 31_11_sub10_T18 | reverse complement strand
AAGGTGTTGATATCGTTGTTGGCAAGGTTTTTAGTGACTGTATTTGCTATAACTCCAATAATACATTCTAAATCATTCATACAATCAGCAATAGGAGCATTTACCTTTTTTGCTTTTACTTGTAAGACTTCTAAATAACTATTCATAAGAATCCTTAGTTTATTTGATACCAAATTAAATAATAAGTAGTCACTTCTTTTTTGATTTGGTATTATTATCTAAACTGTAATAAGTATCGTATTAAGAATTGCTTAGTTTTAAAACCATTTTATTAAATTTAGCTAGTAAAAAGAGAGGTGTAATTGAAAATAGAAGTTAATGTAAGGTTTGAAGTAAGAAATAATACCCAGTAGTTATCACTAGGTATTATTTTTATGAGTAATATTGTGTTTTAGTAATCTGAGGAATTACTTGCAGTTAATTTGTCTAAAGTATATTTTAAATCTTCATCTAAATCCATATTCTTTTTCATCCAGTTAAGATATCCCATGTCTTCCTGAGCAACCTCTGCTGTATCTTTTCCTCTGTGTTTACCAAATCTGAATGTTTTGATAAAGACAGGAGTTTTTGTTAGGCTTTCAAGTTTTTCCATTGGATTATAATCTGGATATTCTTCTCTACAACGAGCTACCAATTTAGATAAAAATAATTTCATCACCAAAACATCACCAATGGCATCATGGGCTTTAATGACAATGTTATTTTTTGCTGCTTCATTTTCTTCATCTTTAAATAATTCTAGGGCATAACGTAAGTATTGAAGTCTATGGAAAGGTAAGTCTGGAAATAAGTGTTTTGCACATCTTAGTGTATCAATGAGTTTATATTGATTTAAAAAACCTTCTTTTTCCATCATCCCTAGATCAAAACTGATATTGTGTGCAATTAAAAAGTTTTCAGTGGTATTTAGTTCCAACATTCTTTTGTAGACATTTGTCTCAATAGCTTTTGGTTGTCCAAGTAATCTCTCTGGAGTAATATTATGAACTTCCATTGCTTCAATTTTAATTTCAACTTCACTTGAACACAATTCATCATGTACTTCAACAGGTTGCTTGGCATCAACAATCATTGCCCCAATTTGGATGATTCTATCATCATCTTTGTTTCCTGTTGTTTCTGTATCAAAAAGCACATATTTTGCCATAATTAATTCCTTTTTATAGTTGATGTTTTAAATAATTAACATGCCATCACCGTAAGAGAAAAACCTATATTTTTCTTTTATGGCAATATCATAAATTTCCATTGTTTTTTCTATTCCAACAAATGATGCGATTAGCATAATTAGTGTTGACTTCGGAAGATGGAAGTTTGTCAGTAAATGATTGACTCGTATTGGTTTATTGGATGGATTTAAAAATAAATCACACTCACCAAACGTTTTTTGGTTTCTTGCATTGTATTCAATGGTTCGTGTAACAGTGGTACCCACTGCTAAGATATTTTTATCTGCTTTCAAAGCGTTATTACTTTCTTTGGATATTTCAAAGTATTCACTATGCATAGGATGATCTAATATATCAACAGCATCCACGGGTTTAAATGTTCCAGCACCCACATGAAGCGTTAAATAATTTACTTCAAAATTACTGTTTAACTGCTCTAACAATGTAGGGGTAAAATGTAAAGATGCCGTTGGAGCTGCTACTGCACCATAGTTTTTTGCAAAGAGAGTTTGATAATCTATATTGTCAATCTCTTCATCTTCTCTGTTCATATAAGGAGGCAAGGGAAGGTGCCCTATAGAATTTAAAATATCAACCAGTTCTAAGAAGTCAAGTTCTTTATCTTCTTGATAAAATTTTACCAATCGACTTCCATCACCATTTAATTGTGTGACTACAGCACTTAAGTTGTTTTCGAAAGTGATTTTTGTTCCCACATGAACCTTACCTCGAATTAAACATAAATATTCATCATTGGGCATGGGTTTATTAAACAGTAACTCTGCTTTTCCCCCACTTGGTCTGGTACCAAAAATTCTCGCTTTTATTACCTTTGTATCATTTAAAAAAATTGAAATATCTTTAGGTAAAAAATTCAAGATTTCTTTAAATGTAGTATGTGTGATGGAATCATCTGCTCTGTTATAAACTAAAAGTTTGGCACTGTCTGCTGGATGAACGGGGTGAGTAGCTATGAGTTCTTTGGGTAAAGAATAATCATAGCTAGATGTTTTTAGGGGGTCTAAAATATTATTTTGCATTTTCCTCTTTAACGTTTTCATTTTTTGTGTATGAGATATCTTCTTCATCTATTTCATCTTCGTCGTCAACTTCATCTTCGTCTTCATCATCAGAATCATCTTCTTCATCTATTTCATCTTCGTCGTCAACTTCATCTTCGTCTTCATCATCAGAATCATCTTCTTCATCTGTTTCTTCTGCATCTTCTGGTGCAATATATGGATTAAATACTTTTGCTACGTATATAGATACTCCATACAAAAAGATTAGTGGTCCTGCCATTAAGAATTGTGTTAATACATCAGGAGGCGTTAATAAAGCTGAAAACACAAAAATGAGTACAATGGCATATTTGAAAAAATCTTTTAAAGATTTGTCATCAACAAGTCCAATTTTTGCAAGGAAAAAAGTAATAACAGGTAATTCAAAAGCAACACCAAACCCAAAAAGAAGTTTGGTGAAAAAGCCAACATATTTCCCAATAC
>MAAG01000095.1 GCA_002163065.1 Arcobacter sp. 31_11_sub10_T18 | reverse complement strand
GACAATAAATATGATTTTTAAAGTACTTGCAGTAATCGCTGTGTTGTTTTTAGTGTATATGGTTCTTTTTAAGAAAAAACGTGAGCAAGAGATTAAAAGTAAAAAAAGTAAAAAAGATGAACAAATAAGCGATGAAATGATTGAATGTAATGCTTGTGGTACTTTTGTATCTAAAGATGAAGCAATCCTTTCAGATGCAAAATATTATTGTTCTCAAGAGTGTATTAAATGATTTTACTTGGTGATGCAAACATTGTTTATGAAACACTTAGTTCCATAAAAAGTTCTCAAGATATTATCTCAACACAAGCCAACTCAACGCTTATCTTTGAATACAATATTGACTTAATAAAATATTGTCATAAGAATGCTTTGGGTTTTGCAGTTATTGTAAAAGATATCAAAGAAGTTATCTATACCTCACAATTTGATGTTAAATATATTCTTTGTAATAAAGATATTGTAAACAGTGTTCAAAAGATTGCAGAGAACTATATGTTTGATGCAAAAATTCTAGTCATAATTGACAACAGTGATGAAATAGTATGGGTTGCACAAAATGAAATAGATGGTGCAATTTATAATCACATACTAACAAAGCAGGAATAAATATGGGTCAAATTTTTGATATTTTAATGATTGTAGGTTTTGTTGCAATACTAGCAGTGTTTGTTATTGGATTTAGCGGACAAATGATGGTAAAACATAAAGATAAACTTGCAGAAGATGATAAAAGAAGAGAAGAAAATAAAGAATATGAAGCTAATAAAAGTAAGGATAATATAAATGACTAAACCATTATTAATAGAAATTGGAGTTGAAGAATTACCCGCAATTCCATTTTTAAAAGAATTGCCAAATATTGAAAAAAAATGGAGTGTTATCCTAGAAGAATATAAATTATCATGTAATTTTGAATTTTACTATACACCAAGAAGATTGGTGCTTTGGCATAGCGAGTTTAGTGTATCTCAAGAAGACTCACTTGTTGAACAATACGGAGCACCCGTTGCCATTGCTTACAAAGATGGAGTACCTACAAATGCCGCACATGGATTTGCAAAAAAATGTGGCGTTTCTTTAGATGAAATCTCAACAGCCCAAAAACCAAATGGTGAAGTATTGTATTTCAAAAAAGAAGTTAAGGGTACAAATGCAAGTGAACTATTAAACGAAATGATTAATAAGTTTATCAAATCATTAAATTTTGGTAAGTCAATGAGATGGGGAAGCCGAAGTGATAGTTTTATTAGACCTATTAGAAGTTTAAGTATAGTTCTAGGAAATACTGTGGTTGAGGGTGAGTTATTTGGAGTGTCTTCTTCAAAATTGAGCTACCCTCATAGAATGGTTTCTTATGAGCCTTTTACTTACAATGAAGCAGGTGAATATTTTGATCTTTTAAAACAAAATGGTGTTACCTTATATCCTCAAGATAGAAAAGCTTTGATTTTAAAACAAATGAAAGATTTAGAAAAAAGCAATAACATTACTATTGAGATAGATGAAGACTTACTAAATGAAGTTGTAGCTATTACTGAATATCCAACAGCACTTCTAGGATCCTTTGATGAAGAGTTTTTAGAACTTCCAGAAGAAGTAATCGTAACATCTATGAAAGAACATCAAAGATATTTTGCTGTTTATAAAGATGATGCTTTGACAAACAGTTTTATTGTAGTTTCAAATTCAAAAACTGATGACTTTTCTAAAATTATAGAAGGTAATGAAAAAGTTTTAAGACCAAGACTTGCAGATGGTATGTTTTTCTATAAAAATGATTTGCAAAATGGTTTAGATAATGAAGGCTTAAAAAAACTTGTTTTTGTTGAAGGTCTTGGTTCTGTTTATGACAAAACACTTAGAGAAGTAAATATTGCTTCATATTTGGCTGACTTATATAATGTGAAAGAAAAAGAGCTTGTAAAAGAAGCTGTGTTGTTAAGTAAAGCAGACTTGATGTCTGAAATGGTTTTTGAATTTACTGAGCTTCAAGGTCTTATGGGATACTACTATGCCAAAGCTACGGGAAAAGACAAACTTGTATATACTGCATTAAAAGAACAATACCTTCCTGATGGAGAAGACTCAGATTTGCCATCAACAAAATTTTCAGCAATCATTGCCTTATCATATAAACTAGATAGTCTTTTAGGTCTATTTAGTGTAAATAAAATCCCAACAGGTTCAAAAGATCCTTTTGGTTTAAGACGAGCAGCTGCTGGAATTGTTAAAATTGCAATTGAACATAAATTAGAGCTTAATTTATCTAATATCATTGACTCACTCATAGATACTTATCCAGGTCTTGATAAAAAACTAGTGATTCAATTCTTTAATGAAAGACTGTTTAAAATCTTTGAGGTAAATCCATCAGTGTTAAAAGCAGTATTGGGTAGTGGAGAAGAAGATGTATTCAAAATTTCTCAAAAACTATGTGCTCTTAATCCAATAGTATTAAGTGCAGATTTCAAAGAATACAGTACAACGTTCAAACGAGTTGCAAATATCATCAAAGATGTAAATACAAACGGTACATTAGATATCAGTCCTGAATTGTTTGAAGAAGAAGCGGAAAAGAAATTATATGCTAAATATGTAGAAACAACTGCAAAAGATTATAAAGCGTATGATGAAGAATTAGATGCACTTTTTGCACTTAAACCAGAGCTAGATGAGTTTTTTGACAAAGT
>MAAG01000180.1 GCA_002163065.1 Arcobacter sp. 31_11_sub10_T18 | reverse complement strand
AATTGCTCGAATGATTTCTATTGTAGCTTCTTCAAGATTTTTTAATTTCCCATCTGCTTTTTTTAAATCATTTTTATTTTTATCAAAATAAGATTTAATTTCTTCTGTTGATGGAGCATCAGCAGAGATTGAAATTTTTTCCATTTGCAATTCATATGAATTCATAGACATATATCTATTTTTATTTTCTTCCCAGAATTTTTTTCGTTCATCTTCTGTATTACTTACTTGAATATTTTTTAAATCTAATATTTTAATATCTATATTATCTTCTAAGAAAAGTAATTTATTAAGATTTTTGATTTCTGTTTTCGTTGGTTCAATTTGAAATAAAGCTTCAATTTTTTGTAATAATAAATTTCTTTTTAAACTTTCCTCATATTGTACAGGAGTAGTTCTATTTTGAGTCAAAACTCTAACGTATGTTTGTTTATCAAATTTTCCACCTGATTGAAAAGCTGGATTATTAACCAATTCTTGAGCAATATCACGTTTTGTAATATCCAATCCCAATTCATCACCATATGATAATATCAAATTCTTTTGAATAGTCATTTGATAAGCAGCATCACTAAGATTTAATTGTCTTGCAATATCTTGATTAAATTGAGCACCCATCATTTGTTGATATTGTGCGTAAAGATTACTATATTCTCTTTGATATTCTTCAAGTGAAACTTCTCTATCACCTACTACAGCAACTGATCCTGCTGATTTCCCAGGGCTATAAGAACCCCAACCTACAAATCCTGCACCTACAAATGCAATCGTACTAATCCAAATTGTAACAACAAGCCATTTTTTATGTTTTTGCATCCAAGTTATCATATAATATATTCCTCGTAATAATTTTAGATATACTACAGAAAAATTACTTTTAGCTTATTTAAATTGTTTCACTCATTAGGTCATTTATGACAGATTCTCTTTTGGTGGTTTCTATTCTTTTACAAGCGCTTTTAAAAGCATCTTCTTCCCCAACAATATAACACATTTTTTTGGCTCGTGTAATTGCAGTATAAAGTAGCTTCGTATTGTGCATAATGTAGTGTGAAAAAGTCATAGGGATTAAAGAATTTTCGTACTCCATCCCTTGAGTTTTGTGTATCGTTAAACAATAAGCCAAACTCAAAAGTGAATCCAACATATCAAAATCATAAAACACAACCATATCATCATTTGGATATAAAACAATACATTTATTTTCTTCAAAATCAAGTTTAATAATCATTCCTAGCTGACCATTAAAAACTCTCTTTTCAACAAAATCGCTTGAACCATTTTTGTACATATTCATGGTCTTAGCTTTCATATTTTCATTTTTTATATGTATTACTTTATCCATCATTTTATATTCGTAGAGTTTTGTTTGTTGTGATTTTTCCCTACTACTATTAAATAGTCTTTGCAATTGCATATTTAGATTCTCAACTCCCAGACTTCCAGCTTTCATAGGAGTGATAACTTGAAATAATGTTAAAGCTTGTGATATTTTCTTCTCTTTAATCAACATATACAAATCTTTGATATACGTTGATGCCACATGTAAAATAGTGTTTAAAATTCGTTCTGAATTTTGCACTCTTACATCTGAAAAGTCATGCTGAGATGCAGAGTTTTTCATAGCATAATAATTATCTATGGAAACATTAATAAATTTAAAATCTTCGTAAGGTTCATTGTACGCAGGCAATTTACCTTGTCGTATATCATTTGCAATAAGTGCAATGGCTTGATTTTCATTTTGTCTATATATTTTTGTCAGTTTACAAATGGTTGCCAATTCATATTTGATACTATCAGCTAGTATATTTCCAGCACCAATTGCAGGAAGTTGTCCATCATCACCCACAATAATAAAAATACAATCGGGATGAATTTTTGAAATAATTTGATAAAAAGTGACTGAGTTTACCATTGAAGCTTCATCTAGTAATATCACTTTATAAGGAAAAAAGTCTAATTCTTTATGTTTTACCAGTAAGGATTGAATGGTCCCACTGTTGTATCCTGTGGTATCAGATATTCTTTGCGATGCGATTCCACTTAAAGCCGTACAAATGATATCATCATAAGGTACAATTTCTTGTAAAAGCTCTAACACCGCCCTACTTGAAGTTGATTTCCCTGTACCTGCATATCCAATCAAAAATAGAACACTGTCACCATCATTGATGCACTCAACCGCACCTGCTTGTTCTTCACTTAAAGTAAAACCCAAAGTTTTTTCTTTTTTTTCAATATACTCCTTAAAATTAGAAACAATTTTAGGATTGGGTCCTTCATTTTGTCTTATTTTGAAAAACTCTAATATTCTTTTTTCTGCAAAATATAACATTGAAGGAGAGTATCTGTCCAGCTTGGTTTGGTGAATATCTTCATCTGACAACATTTTGGTCACTGCATTTTCATACAGCGTATTTTCATTAAAAAAGACTAAAGAATCATCTAAAAGTTTAAACAAATGTTCTTTTTGTATGGAGCTATTTCCATTGTTATCACAATATTCTCGCAAGCTATAATTTAAACAAGCCATTATTCTAAATTCAGATTTTTCATCAATACCTAAAGATTTTGCAATTTCATCCGCTCTTTTAAATCCAATACCTTTAATACTAATTAAAACATATGGATTTTTCTTAATATATTCAATGAGGTTTTCCACTTCACCAAATTGTGTATAGATTTTGGTTATTAGATTGCTAGTAACACCATATTGAGAAAGAAAAGAACCCAGTTCTCGTAAGTGTTTAAATTTTTGCCAAGAAGAAATGATAATTTTTAATTTTTTCTCTTTTATGC
>MAAG01000197.1:1830-14983 GCA_002163065.1 Arcobacter sp. 31_11_sub10_T18 | reverse complement strand
CAAGTGAATTATTATCTTTAATTTCTACATTTAAGTTGTCTTCCATAGCTTCTATAGCATCTTCTTTATTATTAAAATCAGTAAAAGGAATATTAATTGCCCCTGGTATTCTTAATCGTTCATACCATCCAGGAGTTCTACTGTCAACGATGATAATTGTTTCATCATTTTGTGCTTTTTTCATGTATTCAATAAATTCAAGTTCACCTACAGTTTCAACTCCAGATGCTAAAACCATAGGTTGAGGAATACCTCTAAATGTTGTTTCATATAAGGCTGAAATTTTTGCATCTTTTGACTGATTTCGAATAATTGTAAAGGTTTCTTCATTAAGAGTAATCTTTACAGACTTTACACCTTTAGATATAGGAATAAATGTCTCAGCAAAACCAATATTTATACTCAATGCGAGAAATAGTAAAAATCGTAATAAGCTATTAATTTGTTTCAAGTTTGGCTCCTATAATTGATTTTATTTTTCAAAAGTCAAGAGAAATTCTTGACTTTTTTATTTGGTATTATTTAATAAACAAATCCATCACCAGGTGTTGCCATTCTCCAAGTGGTTTTTGCTTGACTTGCTTGTTGTAATGCAGTAATAGCAAAAGAACACGCTCTCCAAGCAGCATATTCAGTTGTTACTGTTCCAGTTTTTTTCTTCTTTTTATTGACTATATCAACTGTTTTAGAACCCTCTTTGATTGACTTTTGAGTAGCAGTGATATATTGAGATGTTTTCATTCCCAATCGCATGAACTCAAGTCCCTCTTTTTTAGCTATTGGATTATATTTAGCAGCCAAATCAATAACTTTTTGTATTCCATTTTGTTGCACATCACATACTTTTCTAACATCAAGACTTGAAGCTTCAGAAGCTACTACAGAAGTGCTCATTGAAAGGACAGCTATGGTTGCCAAAGTTATTTTTGCAAATGTTTTACCTGTAAACAGGATTTTCTTTTGTTTAATCATAATCATTTCCCCTTACTTTCTAATATCTGGACCATCAACTGGCATATCATTTGACATATAAGACATAAAGTATAATAATTCTTTCATATCATCACTTACAGATTTTGGTGGTACTTGACCTTCATCTTTAATACATCCACCCATTCTTCGCTCTAATGTTCCTAAACCTGACCATTTAAGTCTATATACTGGGAAATGTGTTGTTTGACCCAAAAGTTGAGACATTTTTTCATTTCTCACTCGTTTACCAGCCCCTTGGACATGACAAGAAGCACAAGAAAATTTCAAATAACCTCTTTGAGTATAGTAATATTCTTTTCCTCTTTCATAAGCAGCAGCTGCATCACTACTTTCAATTTTAATATCAACTTTTTTCTCAGCTTCCATAGTTTCATAGGCAAAATAAGCTTGTAACTTCGCCATATTACCTTTGGTCATTTTCCATTTTTTTTCACCGTTACTTGATAGACATTCATTAATTGCTTGTCCAATAGTGATTACTTCTTTTCTTGACTCATCAAAGATAGGATACATTCCACCAATGGTGGTATCTGGGAAACAGGATTCAAATGATTTGCCATTTTTAAACTGCTTGCTATATAAAGCTTCACCTTCTTCAATTGCATCTTCATACGGAGGCATCTCTTTTATTTCATCATACTGAGCACGTCCGTCTTTATTAAATGCATAATTTCCTTTTGAAAAATCTTGATGTTTAATTCCTTTTATAAAAGCAGTTTTCAACTCCTCATCCGTTGAATATGGGAAAAAAGTATTTCTATTTTTTTCTGGATCCTCAAACTTTGCTTCAAAATACTTTATTAAAGCAAGTCGATCTTTTTCTGCTTGTGTATTAAATTCTGCAGCGTTTATTGCAGAACTTGTAAGGGCCAACAAAGTAATCGTTTTTACAATTTTCAATAACATAATCTCTCCTCTTAATTTATCATTTCAAAATATTTACTTGATTTTCCCAGTACTTGTTTGTGTAATACCTTTTAAATCATTCCATGTAACTACAACCATATCACCTTTTTGGGCACCTTTAAATTTAAATTTAATATAAGGATTTTTAGACAAAAATTGACTCGTTGAGACCTCATACACAATTTTGTCATTTACAGATGCAGTCATATATGTGATAAAGTTCACATCTTTTTTTGCATTTTTTGCTTCTCTATGACCTAACATTTGGTGATTTGCTAACGCTTTGACTGTTACAATACCTTTTTTTAATTTTGCTTTTATTCTTGTTTTTTTAGCCATTATAATTCCTTTTTAATCTCTATATTATGTGAAGTATTCGTATAAATGGTGATTGAGAAATCAACCACCACAACCACCAATTGTTACTTTTACCATTTTTGAAGATGCATATAATTTACCATCAGATTCAACCACTGCATAAACCGTTCCAGTTTTTTGCATTTTAATTCTTACTGAATAATCAATGATTCCATTTTGGGGAACTGTAAAAACTGCAACAGTACTTTCAGGATTTGCATCTTGAAAAATTGCCACTTTTGAGCCAGCTAATTTTGAGCTAACGGTTAAAGGAATAACTGCACCGTTCTCAGCAATATCAGGAGCTTTTAGTTTAACCTTAGAATTAATAGTAGTTGAGCTTCCAAATACTTCTTGAATACCCTGCTCTACCTTACTTGCTGTCCAAGCTTCTGGTTTTGTTTCTCTAAAGTTGATAGCACTAAGACTTGAAGGTGCCATTGAAATAGCCACAACGCCTAGACCTATACTAAAAAAATTTCTTCTATTCATCTTATTTCCTTTAATTTATTTAATTGTTTTTAAGTACGCAACAACAGCTTTGATTTCGCCATCACTCAACCATCCATTTATACCAAACGCAGGCATAACTGAAATGGGATTGGTTGTATATGGATTGTAAATTTTGTCATAGATTGCTTGTTCTGGCCAAGCTGAAAGATACTGTAACTTTGGACCTAGACTTCCTGGACCATCAATTTCTTTACCATTAACCGCGTGACAGGCCAAACAGTTCCCAGCACCTTTGGTCATGAAAATTTGCTCACCCTCACGGACCAATTCCGCCTCTGCAGCAAAACTGCTAGATGTCATAAAACCAATAATAGCCGTCACTATTAATAAACTTTTTGCTAACTTCATTCTCTCTCCTCTTATTTAATTTGGTATAGTTTTTATTATTTACTCTTTAGAACCATATAATCAATTACTTCTTTCATCTGTACTTCACTTAAGTCCATATTGCCACCTTTTGGAGGCATGGAGTTAATTCCATTAATACCATTTAAGTAAACCACATCAATACCTTTGGATGTTATCTCTCTCCAAATATCTTTGTCACCTAAAACAGGTGCACCTAAAGCTTCATTTGCATGACAAGCCATACAACTTTCATTATAAATTTTCTCACCTTGGGTTATGGTAGTTTCAGACTCCTTAATAACTAATTTTTTTGATGTTGAAATTGCAGGATCAAAACCTGTAATTTCTGCAGCAATGTGCACTGCTTTTGGGGCATCACAATCACTCATACATCTGTTACCTTGTGCAAGAGGAGGACGTACCTCTTTTAAATCACTTCGAGAAGGATCTACAGGATAAAATCCATCAACATTTGGCATCTTAATTTTTAAAAACTTTTCTTTGTTTAAAACATATTCGTCCTCTAACTCAACCCCATCAATTTCAATATCATTGATAGACAATAAATAAGCCACTAAAGCATAAGTTTCGTTATTTGATAAACTTTTTGGGTTTGCAAAAGGCATTGCTGATTGAATATACCAATATAAAGTACTGGCATAAGGCCAATAACTTCCGATGGTTCTAAAAGGAGGTTCATCTCCCTCTTTTAATAATTGGTTTTTTAAACTTCCTTGTCCACCACTTAGTGTTGGATAACCTTTTCCACCCGTTCCAAACTCACCATGACACATGGCACACTGTGCTGAATAAAGTTCATCTCCATCTTCAACAGAACCCTCACCTTCAGGTAAACCAGTTCCGTCAGGCATCACATCTATATTCCAAGCTTTTATTTCATTTACAGTGGGTGCTCGTCCATGTTGATTGAAACCATTGGTACTTTGCTCATTTAACAAATAAGATGTGTACTTTCCATCTTTATGGGGATAAATAACAGCACCATCGACATTTCTCTTTAAGTCTGTTAAACTTTTTGCTTGCACAAAAACTGTGGATATTAATACAATAGAAATAATTCCACAGGCTATCAATACTTTTTTAACTTCTAACGTGAACATTATTAACCTCTCCATTTGATTTTACTTCCCATCCAACAATTGGATTTCTGTGATAAATACCTTCAACACCTACATTTTCGATTAACTTGTCAATAGAAGGTTGAATATGTCCACTGTCATCAATTGATCGGCTTAACAGAACTTTTTTCTTTCCATCCCATTTGATAATATAAGAAAACCGTGTCCAAGCTTTTGGTAAAATCAAACCTTTTAAAGAAGCTTCAACCCAGTTGTTTCCGCCATCAAGTGAAATATCTACTGTTGTAATAGTCCCTCTTCCACTCCAAGCAAGACCTGAAATTTCTATTTTATCACCTACTTCTAAATCAGTCCAAGGGACTTCTGGACAAGGAGAAGTTATTATTGAGTTAACTTCCATTGGCCAAAAGTAATTTATTCCTTTTCCGTTGGCTTGTAACATAGTATATTTTGATGTTTCTTCTTTGGTATGCCAAGGTTTATCAGAAAATTCTAGTCTTTTTAACCACTTAACATTTAAGTTCCCTTCCCATCCAGGAAGTAATAGTCTCACAGGATATCCTTGTTCAGGTCGAAGAGGTTCACCGTTTTGTCCCCATACTAACATAGCATCATCAAGAACTTTTTCAATGGGAATGGTTCTTGCCATCTCAGAGTTGTCACTACCTTCTGCTAACATCCATTTGGCATTGGGACTTAATCCCAAATCATCAAGAACAGTTTTAAGTCTAACTCCTGTCCACTCAGCACAGGATGTCATACCTTTTACAAATTGAAGATTATTAAACTGAGGTCCTCTCCATCCAGTTGATCCATTTGCAGGACACTCAATAAAATAAATTCTACTGATACTTGGATATCTTTTTAACTGTTTAAGTGTTAATACCAAAGGTTTTTCAAGTAATCCATGAAGCATCAATCTGAATTTTTCTGGATCAACATGAGCTGTCCCCCCATGACTTCTATTGAAAAAAAGTCCATTTGGAGTAATAATTCCTTCTTGCAAATGATGTGGTGTCATAGACACAGTTGCATATCTGTCACCTGAAGATAACAAGTCATGTACTCGTCTCACATTGTTATGTTCATATGGTGAAGGTATTCCGTACGCATACTTATCAACCAAGTCACCCAACTTTGTACCCCAAGGAGCTTTTTGTGTGATTTCTACTTCATCAGCGTTAAGCTTGCTAATAGGCACAATACTTGAAGCAGCAATTGCACTCATAGAATAGACAGCAGATTTTTTGAAAAAGTTTCTTCTTGAATTTGGTTTATTATTAATAGTTATTTCATTCATTGTTTTTTCTTTTTTTGTCATTATTAACCTCAGACTTTTACAATAAGGAATAAACATCAAATGTTATTCAATCTTTTTGTAAAAATTAATATAAATTTTACTTAAGAGTTTTTATATATTTTAAATAAAAAAGCTATATTTAAAATATAGGTGATTATAAGTTAATGTAATATTAATGTAGTATTGAATTTACTTAACACAATTATAAGCTCTACTTATATCAATAATATTTGAGATATTTATGGTCTTTTTATAAGTAATTCTTATGACTATTATAGATTTTGCTAATTTTTGAGCAATAAAATAATATTATTATAAAATTTAAATATTAATATTTTTACAAAAGGAAATGATAAAGTATTTTGAGCAAACAAAAAGATTGTTTATATGTAATAAAAGCATTACATTAGTTTTGTTTTTGTAGATTAAGTTTTACCCACAGATAAAACGCTCTACACTATATGTATAAAAAATAAAGCAATATATAACACCATTTACAGTATTATCCCTTTTAATAACATATATACTTAAGAGTTAACTCTCCAAGGAAACTAATCAACAATGGCACTAATTGACTTACAAAACATTTCTAAACAATACGACACAAAAGTAATTTTAAAAGACGCAAACTTTAGTCTAAATACAGGACAAAGAGTTGCTGTAATTGGTCAAAATGGTCAAGGAAAATCAACCTTGATGAAAATAATCATGAATTCAGTTGAAATTGATGCTGGTATCAAATCAATAGATAAAGCTATCAAAATTGAAATGCTAGACCAGCAGCCAAAGTTTGCTGATAATATCACAGTTAAAGTTGCCATTGAAGAACAGTTAACTGAACTAAAAGTTGCAAAAACTGAATACGATGAAATTACAATTCAAGTGATGGATGATTATGAAAATGAATCACTCTTAAGCAGACAAGCACAATTAGCTACTTTCCTTGACTTTCATAATGCTTGGGACTTAGATAATATGGTTCAACGTGTATTAAAAGAGTTCCATTTAAAGGAATACGAAAACAAACCCGTTGCACTTTTAAGTGGAGGTGAGCAAAGAAGAGTAAGTCTTGCTGGACTTTTACTTAAAAAACCAGATGTATTATTACTAGATGAGCCAACAAATCACCTTGATGTTTATATGGTAGAGTTTTTAGAACAATTATTGTTAAAAGAAAACTTCACCTTACTTTTCATCTCACATGATAGATACTTTATAGATAATATTGCAACTTCAGTTATCGAAATTGATGGAGGAAACCTTAGAAAGTTTCATGGTGGGTATAGTGACTACTTAACTCAAAAAGAAGAGTTATTAAGTAATATGCAAAAAGATCATGACAATTTACTTCGTTTGGTTAAAAGAGAAGCCCATTGGATGCAACGTGGAGTAACAGCAAGAAGAAAAAGAAATCAAAGAAGAAAATCAGAATACTTTGACCTCAAAAAACAAGCCCAATCAAATCCTGCTCAAATCAATAAAATGAAAGTTGAACTCCAACGTGAGCAAAAATCATTTAATAAAACTGATGGTGCTATCATCAATAAAAAGAAAATGTTATTTGAGCTCGAAGAAGTTGAGAAATCTTTGGGAGATAAACTTCTTATTAAAAACTTTACAAGCAGAATCATACAAAAAGACACCATTGCAATAGTTGGACCAAATGGAAGTGGAAAATCTACATTACTTAAAATATTCATGGAAAAACTTTCCGTTGATAAAGGTGTGTTTAAAAGAGGTGAATTTAAAATTGGATATTTTGACCAACAAAGAGAAATGCTTGATGATTCTCAAAGTATTATGCATACTTTTTGTCCCAATGGAGGAGATAGAGTAGAACTTAATGATGGTACGAACATGCATGTGTATGGATATCTTAAAAACTTTTTATTTCCAAGAGAATACTTAGATAAAAAAGTAGGTATTTTAAGTGGTGGTGAGAAAAACAGAGTTGCTTTAGCACTTTTATTTACCAAGAAAATGGACTGTTTAATCTTAGATGAGCCCACCAATGATTTAGATATTCCTACAATTAATATTCTTGAAGAGTATTTAGAAAACTTCCAGGGTGCTGTTATTATTGTAAGCCATGATAGATACTTCGTAGATAAAATTGCAAAAAAACTCTATGTATTTAAAGGAGATGGAACCATCATGGAAAGCCATCAACCTTATAGTGAGTACTTAGAAATTGAAAAAGAAATCAATGATATCAGTTCTTTTGAAAAAGAGTTAAAAACACAAGCACAGGATAACGTACAAGCTAATACCCCAAAGAAAAAAGTTCAAACCAAACTTGGATTTAATGAAAAAAGAGAATACGATTTATTACCTGAACTTATTGAGAACTTTGAGCAACAAATCGAAGACTTAAATAACTGTCTTATGGATCCAAAATGCTACGAAATTAAAGGTATAGTTGCTGTATCACAAGAGCTAGAATTAGTTGAAAAAGAATATGAAGAAAAAGTTGAACGGTTTTTAGAACTTGAAGAATTAGTTGAGAGTTTTAACAGCTAATTCAAAAAATACTTTAACCAAATAGCATAAAACTCCAAGATTAATTATTGCTAATCACTACTAAAAAATAGTAATTTATAGAAAATATTATCAAGGAGTTTAGTCTGAATAACTTATATATAAATAAATATGCTCCATCAAAAGAACTCTCACAATTTATAGATACCTATTGGGTTATCTCAAACACTTCAAGGCACACAGTAAATCTACCCATTGTTCCTGATGGTTGTATGGATATAATTTATGTAAAACATTCGAACTCAGAAGATATTGTACTTTGTGGTGCCATGGATAAAAGTATAATTATTCCAATTGCACCCCAGGATTATAACTTCGGAATTAGATTTAAACCATCAATATTGTCTTTTTTGTTAAACCAAAGATGTGATCAGTTTACAAACAAAATAATTTCAATAAGAGATATTTCTATAGCCATTTTCAATCAACTAGATTTTAAAGAAAGTAATGAAAAATTAAAAGTAAAGAAACTAAATTTTATATTTGAAAAGTTGTTTAGTAGTATACAAATCAATCAAAGCATAAGCTCAAGTATAAATAAGATAGTAAGCTCTAAAGGAACTGTGTTAATACGAAAATTGGTTAATGATTCTTCTTTAAACCACAAACAAATTGAGAGAAAGTTCTTACGTCATGTTGGTTTCTCACCTAAAAAATTTGCTCGAATAATTAGATTTTTTAATGCACATAAAAGTTTGATTCGAAATGGAATTGGTAATCTTACTAGCACTGCCTATGAGTTGGAATATACGGACCAACCACACTTTAACAAGGACTATAAGACATTTACTCAAATGTCTCCAACAGATAAAAAAATGTCGATTTTTTACAATACAAAAAAATAAATTTTATATACAATCTCACTAATTAAATTTTAGAGGAGATATGATGTTAATGAACAAAGTTAATATTTCAAAAACCAAAGCAAGTCAAGATTCTTTAGTCTATAATTCTTTTAACAAAATAGATTATAGAGATGCTTTTAAAATGGAATATATTAAAGATACATTTCAAAATATAGATGAATATGCAAAAATATATTTTTTATCCCAACCCACTTGGTTAAGACTAATAAGTATGAATACAATATCAAAACAAAAAATAGTTGATAGTATAAAGCAATCAAATTTCCAAATTGATTCAAATATTGGGTCGTGGAAAATATTTACTAGAAATGATAAGGAAATAGTATTTGGTGATTCAATGGGTTTCTTAGATTATAGATTTTCCATGAGGTTAGATAAAACCCAAACAGATGATATTGAAGTTTCAACGGTCATAAAACTAAATGGGCTTATGGGTAAATATTATTTTGCTGGTGTGCGACTAATGCATACTAAGTTTGTAATAATATCACTACAAAATGTATTTAATAGTATCAAATAAGACTTATAGCAAAAATACTCATTAAAGTGGCATTGTAAAGAACTCTAGGACAGAGATAACTTAATGGTAAATTTGATATAATTTACACAATTATAAAAAAAGGTAAGAGTTTATGAGTTTAAAAGAGTTATTAAAATCTGATTTAAAAGCTGCTATGAGAGCAAAAGAGATTGTTAGACGAGATTGTATTAGAGCAATTAATACTATGATCAAACAAATTGAAGTAGATGAGAGAAGAGATCTTGATGATGCAGAAGTTTTAAAACTTATTCAAAGAGGGATTAAACAAAGAATGGAAGCTGCAACTGCATATAATGAGGCAGGACGAGCAGATCTAGAAGAGAAAGAATTGGGACAAGTTGAAATTTTCAAAGCATATTTGCCACAACAATTAAGCGATGAAGAACTTGAAACAAAAACAAAAACAATTATTGAAAATGTGGGCGCATCATCTATGAAAGACATGGGTAAAGTAATGGGTGTTGCTAGTAAAGAATTTGCAGGTGTTGCAGATGGTAAAAGAATAAACGAGATGGTAAAAAAATTATTAGGATAAACCTATGAGTGAAATTGCAGAAATTGTTGACAAGACCTTATTAAATCTGGGAAATCAAAATATTGACCCTACTCCAAACGCTTACCAAAAAGAGTTTTGTACAGTAGCAAAAGATATGGAATTTCCTGTTGAAGAATGTGCAAAATTTAAAGAGTTAGTTCTCGAACTAAATAAAAGTGAGCAAAAAGAAGTTTCTGACAAAAAAATTGAATCTGTAGATGATTTGGTTTCACTATTATTAAAAAGAGTTGCAACTAAAAACCTTGATACTTTAGCATCAATATTTAAATCTTCGCTAACCCCATCAATTAATATTGAACTGGATGAAAACTTAGCAAAATTTTCAATTAAAATTGGTAATTCGCCTTCTTTAATGTTCGAAGAAGATATTCAAAAAGAAATGCAATCTTATATTACCAAAAGATTTGAAGCCGATCAGAATATCGTCAAACAAAAAACTGAAGATATTGCTAAGTTAGTAACTCTTATGGGAAAATATCTCAATGATGCGATTTCTAGCAGTGGTAGTGGTTCTGATAATGTATCCAATATCAAAGATAAAATTGAATCACTTGATATGTCAACGGGTGATTTAAAAGAGTTATCAGTGCTTCAAAGTAAACTTGTAAGTGCTGCATTATCTATTGAGAATGAAATGTCAGCAGTTGGAGCAAAGTTTAAAGATGGGAAAAGTCAAGTCTCAAAACTTGAACAAAAAATCCAAAAACTTGAAGAAGAACTTGATAGTGCTAAAAAAGAAAGTACTATTGATCACTTAACTGGTCTTTTAACCAGACGAGCGTTTGATGAAGAGATTCAAAGAATAGAAGGACTATACCAAAGAAACGGTACTCAGTACGCTCTAATCTTTTTTGATATTGATCACTTTAAAAATGTCAATGATACTTTTGGTCATGAAGGTGGAGATGTTATTTTAAAAACTTTTGCCAAAGTTTTACAAAAAGAAACAAGAGAAAATGATATAGTCTGTAGATATGGTGGTGAAGAGTTTGTAGCTATCATTCACTTTAATCTCAAACGTGAACTTTTAAAATATCTTAAAAGAATCAAAAATATTATCACTCAAAATAAATTTTTATACAAAGAGCATAAAATTGAAATCACTTTTAGTGCTGGTACCACTTTAAGAAATCAATATGAGTCTTACACAAATGCCCTTCAAAAATCAGATTTACTTTTATATGAAGCAAAAGAATCTGGAAGAAACAAAATAATCATTGATGATGGTACAATTATTTAATTGTATCATCTCCAAACTCGTACTTTTTTAAACTTTATCATAAAATAATCATTTTTTACAATTATACTTATATCTAAATGTTACTATAGGATTTAATAATGAGTACTCAAAAAAAAATTACCGTTGCAGTATTGGGTTGTGGAGTCATTGGACTTAGTTGGGTTAAGGGATTTGTAGAAAGCAATCACGATGTGCAGGTATGGGATCCAGATACAAAAGTAAAAGATACAATTGAGAGTTTAAGTAAAAACTATCCAAATGTAAAACTGTCTTTTTATGAAGATGTCAGAGATGCCGTTTTAAATGCAGACTTTATTCAAGAAAATGCTCCGGAATCAATCACTATCAAACAAGAACTTTATCGAGATATATCTGATGCTATTGGTGAAAATACTATTTTAGCTTCTTCAACATCTACACTTAAAGCAAGTGATTTTCAAATGGGACTTCATTATGCTGATCGTATTTTAGTTGGTCATCCTTTTAATCCTCCCCATCTTTTACCATTAGTAGAAGTTGTTGGAGGTCTTCAAACTTCGCAGAAAACTATTAGTCAAGCCATGGAGTTTTATAAATCAATAGGTAAAAAACCAATTCGATTAAACGTAGAGAAAAAAGGGCATCTAGCAAACAGGCTGCAAGCAGCAGTTTGGAGAGAAGCTGTTGATGCAGTTTTAAGTGGACAAGCTAGTGTCGAAGATGTGGATACAGCAATTACAGCTGCCCTTGGCCCCAGATGGGCAGTAATGGGTCCTTTTGAGACATTTCATATGGGTGGAGGAGAAGGTGGATTAGAACACTTCTTAGAACACCTAGGTGATGCCTTTGAAGACTTATGGGATGATGCAAATCGTCCAGTTGTTAGTAGGGAAGATAAGAAAAACCTAATCTCACAAATCCAAACCAAACTTGAAGGAAAAAGTATCAAAGAGTTAAGTAATAAACGAGATGAAAATTTAAAAAATATTTTATCTGTTATCAAGAGATAAATACATGTCAGCTAATGAGAATCAAGTTTGTACTTGGTTCTCATTCAATATTTTTGCTTTAATTAAATTACTATCCCTTAAAGTATTATTCTGTACATAAGTACTTTCTTCTTCATTTTTATTATAATTATCTTGAAAAGCACTCCAAAAGTTATTTATACTTTCCCTAAATGCTGCAGTGGAATACTTCTCATTTTTAGGATTTAAAATATCTTCCATTCGCTCTTTGATAGTGCCATAATCAACTCTATCATTGGTAGGCCCATTGATTGTCATATTGCTAAATATTATTGCTGATAAACCTAAGAATGCGTTATCCATACCCATTTCATTGACAGTGTCTACTAAAGCTTTTTTATCACTATTTGACATGTTTTGAGGAATCATTGGCAAGTTGTTTCCAATTCCACTCGTTACTAAACCATCATTATTAAAATCATATCTTTCATAATGATTCAATAATAAATTATAGGAACCTTCGTCACTAAGACCTTCAACATTTATATTATCAGCAAGTCCTGAAAAATGTTGTAAGGTATCTAATTCATCTTTTGATAATGTACCTAAAAACTCTTTGGCATTAGATATATTGACATTCTCCTCTTTGGCCCTATTATAGATTTCTTCAAAGCCTTCTTTATATGGTTCTCGTACTTCATAAAAACTATCAGTCATCTTTAGGTCTTTTACTATATTTACATGCTCAGTATAAGCTTGATTAATTTGCATAATTTCTTCCCTTAAATTAATTTACATAAATTTTCAATAATTCACAATAATTTTTCTAGTTATATATTAACATGATACTTCAAGTAAAAAAGTGTGGAAAAGATTAAATTTACGAATTTATTGGCTTTTTTGATGAAACATTTCTTGAAAAACACTTAAAATATATAAAATAACTTA
>MAAG01000197.1:0-1814 GCA_002163065.1 Arcobacter sp. 31_11_sub10_T18 | reverse complement strand
AGTTTTATTTAAGTTTTAATATGACATAATTCTTTTATCTAACAAACGTTAGACAGATTAAAAGGTTTAAAAATGAATACAGTAAAAGATAAATTAATTGAAATTGCAACAGACACAGTTCAAAAGTCAGGTATAAATGCATTGACTATGAGAGAGCTGGGAGATGCAGTAGGAATTAAATCTTCATCTGTTATGTATCATTTTAAATCTAAAGATGGTTTGATGTATGAATTGGTTAGTTCATATAGTGAAGGGTTTACTCTTTATTTAGAAGAACTAACAAAAACGTATACAGATCCCCAAACACGACTTCTTAAATTTATCGACATATTTGAGGATGTTTTAAAAGATGGTAAGTTTTGCCTTTGTGGAATGTTGGCTTCGCAAAATGAAAATCTTGATATTTTGACACGTGATAAAACAAGAGAGTTTTTTGACGCTTCTGAAATCTGGGTTGAAAAAGCATTAACCAAGGAACAAAATGATGTTTCACTTGCAAAAGTGATTATTTCAAGTTTAGAGGGTGCAATGTTACTGGATAAACTTGATGAAAAAACACAAAGACTCAATGCAGTTAGAGCTTGGTTAAAAAGTTTATTCTAAAATAGAGTAAATTTTTTTAACTCATTCAATCTAACATACGTTAGTTTGTTTAAAGGGAGCACAAAATGATAAGCAATTACTTTTTTGAATTCTATGTCTAACATACGTTAGTTTGTTTAGCACAATAAAACACGAAATTAAAAAATAAAATGGAGAATACAATGAATCAAAACTTTACAAAAATGGCTTTTAACCCAAGTGTTAAAAAAGTCCAAGAGCAATTTGGCTCAAGAGCTCACTATGAAAGAGCTGAAACTGGACCAGATCGATATAAACTCACTTCATCAGAAGAGGGATATATTGGCTCACGTGACAGTTTCTATCTATCAAGTGTGGGTGAAAACGGATGGCCATACCTTCAACATAGAGGCGGACAAAAAGGTTTTTTAAAAGTTATTGATGATTGTACTCTTGCAATGCCAGACTTTAGTGGAAATGCCCAGTACATAAGTACTGGGAATCTAACAGCAAATAACAAAGCCATGCTTTTTTTAACAGACTATCCAACACAAAGTCGTTTAAAGATTTGGGTTGAAACAGAAATTCTTGATGTGAAAGAAAACCCTGAACTTTTAGAAGTTCTAAAAGATAAAGACTATAAAGCAAAAATTCAAAGAATTTATCTCTTTCACATCAAAGCTTATGATTGGAATTGTAATCAACATATCACTCCACGTTTCACTGTAGATGAATTTGAAACAGTGATGAAAAACCAATCATATTAGAAAAATTCGATCAAGTTAAATTATATTAAAAACAATAAGGAAAATAAGAAATGAAAAAAATAGTCAAAGCTGGTTTATCAGCCCTACTTCTATCACAAGTTGCCCTAACAGGCGTAGCAAATGCACAAGAGACAGTAACAACAATGCAGGTAGCTCACCAAACACAGTTTAAAACTGAAAAAATTGATGGTTTAGACATCTTTTATAGAGAAGCTGGTTCGAAAAACAACCCCACATTGTTATTGTTACATGGGTTCCCAACTTCATCCCATATGTTTAGAAACCTAATACCAAAGTTATCAAGTAAGTACCATGTAATTGCACCTGATTATCCAGGATATGGAAACAGTTCAATGCCAAGTGTTAGCGAGTTTGATTATACTTTTGACAATATGTCAGGTATTGTTCAAAAACTTCTTACAAAACTCTCAATTGAAAAATACTCAATGTATGTGATGGATTATGGCGCTCCAGTTGGTTTTAGAA
>MAAG01000168.1 GCA_002163065.1 Arcobacter sp. 31_11_sub10_T18 | reverse complement strand
CATAAATCAAATCTAATATTTTTATTTTTTCTTCTTTGGTATAAAAATTTCCAATCTCAGAATAACAAAAACTCAAAACTGATTTGATAGAGTACCACTCTGTTGTATCATAATCATATCTGAGCATTTGATCAATTCTTTTTTCTTTTAATTCTTCAATTTCTTTACTGGTTTTAGTTCTATATATTCTTTTAACTGCTGTATCTCTATACATGGGTCCAGGAAATTGTGCTTGTATTACAAATCTACGATTGGCTTCAAGTTCCATGATATAACTCAATCTTCCAAAATACCCTTCATCAATGATACGTATCTCTTTTTGAGGTATTTGAGTGATTGACTTTAGAAACTCATCCCCACTACAGCCCTCTTCCCAAATAAAATCAGGATATCTAAATAGCTGACATAATTTTTCTTTCACATCCAAAGGAGGCTCAACTTGAGCAAGGTTATCTATCCAAGAAGTAACGGTTCTTCTATCTTTTTGAATTAAACTTGCAAATTTTGATATACTTAAATTTGACCTTTTATATATTTCTATTAACTTTTCAAGTCCACTTTTATAATTCATATTATTCCCCTCTTAATATTTGGAATTGTAGCATTTTTTTCGATTATAATTCATTTTATTTTTCCTATTATCATCAAAATTGTACTATTATTTTCAAAAATAAGCAATTATTGTACATAATATGATTTTATGTTATAAAATTGTATTTTCTTTTATATAAATATACAATCCCTGTCTAAGTCATTGGAGTATAATGATTACATACAAAATGCTAAAGGATATACATGAGCGCAGGAAAAAGATTTAGAGAAGCACTAAGTGCAGAGACACCATTACAAATTGTTGGTGCAGTAAATGCTTATAGTGCATTGCAAGCTACAAAAGTAGGATACAAGGCATTATACTTATCAGGTGCTGGAGTTGCAAACTCTAGTTATGGGTTGCCAGATCTTGGAATGACAATGTTAGAAGATGTATGTATTGATATTAGACGAATTACTTCAATTACAGATTTACCTTTATTGGTTGATGCTGATACTGGTTGGGGACATGCTTTTAATATAGTAAGAACTGTTCAAGAAATGACAAAAGCAGGAGCTGCTGGAATTCATATTGAAGATCAAGTTGCTGCTAAAAGATGTGGACATAGACCAAACAAAGAATTGGTATCAACTAAAGAGATGTGTGACAGAATCGTTGCTGCAGTTTCAGGTAAAACTGATCCTGAATTTGTAATTATGGCAAGAACTGATGCACATGCAAGTGAAGGTCAACAATCTGCAATTGATAGAGCCTTAGCTTATGTTGAAGCTGGTGCAGATATGATTTTTGCAGAAGCAATCCATACTTTAAAAGAATACAAAGAATTTACAGATGTAATTAAAGTTCCAGTATTGGCAAATATTACCGAATTTGGAGCTACTCCAATGTTTACAACTGAAGAGTTGGGATCTGTTGGAATTTCAATGGTTCTTTATCCACTGTCTGCATTTAGAGCAATGAACAAAGCTGCTTTAACTGTATATCAAGACTTAAGAGAAAAAGGTACTCAAGAAGGTACTTTAGACACGATGCAAACAAGAATGGAACTGTACGATATGTTAGGTTACCATGAGTATGAAAATAAAATGGACGCTCTGTTTTCAGAGGGTAAAGCAAAATAATTAAAAAGATAAAAGGAGAAATATTATGAGTAATAATACAGGATTAGCAGGAATTACAGCTGGAACTTCAGCAATTTGTACTTGTGGATTAGGAAATGGTCTTAATTATAGAGGATATGATATTGCAGACTTGGCTTTAAAAGCAGATTTTGAAGAAGTTGCATACCTTTTATTAGTAGGTGAGTTACCAACTAAATCTCAACTAAAAGAATTTCAAGACAAAATTATTGCAGGTCGAGAATTACCTCAAAACTTGAAAGATGTATTAAAAGCTTTACCCGCATCATCTCATCCAATGGACGTTATGAACACTGCAACAACAGCTCTTGGTTGTATGGAACCTGAAGCAGAAGATTTTTCTGATCAAATGGATAAAATCACTAGATTATTAG
Organism: Arcobacter sp. 31_11_sub10_T18; assembly: GCA_002163065.1. Classification (GTDB taxonomy): domain Bacteria; phylum Campylobacterota; class Campylobacteria; order Campylobacterales; family Arcobacteraceae; genus MAAG01. The sequence continues at coordinate 13,724 of MAAG01000168.1, read as the reverse complement.
GTGCATTTCCTTCATTTTTAGTTTACTGGCATCACTGGCACGTAAATGGTAAAGAAATTGAATTAAAATCTGATCAAACTACAATTGCTGGTTATATCGTTGAGCGACTAAAAGAAAAAACTCCTCTAGACGTAGAAGTAAAAGCAATGAATGCTATGTTAACTTTATATGCTGAGCATGAATTTAATGCTTCAACATTTGCAAATAGAATTACAGCTTCTACTTTATCTGATATTTACTCTTGTATGAGTACCGGGATTGGTACTTTAAAAGGTCACTTACATGGTGGAGCAAATGAAGTAGCAATTAAATTTGTACTTGGATTTAACGATGTTGAACATGCATTAACTGAAGTGGACGCATTATTTGCAAGAAAAGAAAAAATCATGGGATTTGGTCATAGAGTTTATAGAGACTTAGACCCAAGATCACCTATTGGTCATATCTTAGCTGACGAATTAAAAGAACTTCCAAATTCAGATAAAAAATTATTTGATATTGCAGTTGCAGTAAGAGATAAAGTAAAAGCAGATAAAGGGTTACCTGATAATATCGATTTCTTCGGTGGATTAATTTACCATTATATGGAAATTGAAAGATTATATTATACACCATTATTCATCATGTCAAGAGCTGCTGGTTGGGCTGCACATGCATTTGAACAAAGAGCAAATAATAGAATCATCAGACCAAGTTCTGATTACAATGGTGAAGAACCAAGGGATTTCGTAGCTATAGACAATAGAGCATAATCTCTACCTTCGGGTAAATATAAATACTTACATAAAATACAATTTTAAGTTGGTCTCAAAATAGTTTTAAGACCACTTAAAATGTGCTAGTGCTACATTCCGGTTATTTCTAAACGCTCAGCAAAGATTTATCGCTGGCAAACAAATAGGATGATCCATTGAATCTCCCTATTAAATTACAAAAATGGATATAAAAATATGACAAATGAAAAATATCTTAAAAAGTTAGAAGGTTTTGACACCAGCTTTTATGATGTAAAAGCAGCTGTTGAAGACATTACTCCTGGTTCTTTTGAAAAACTAAACTACATTTCAAGAGTATTAGCAGAAAACTTACTTAGAAAATGTCCAAGTGTTGATTTAGAAGCTTCTTTGGTTCAATTAATTGAAAAAAGAACTGATAAAGATTTTCCTTGGTACCCATCAAGAGTTGTAACTCATGATATTCTTGGACTTACTGCTTTAGTTGATTTAGCTGGTTTAAGAGAAGCGGTTGCAGAAGAAGGTGGAGACCCTAAAAAAGTTAACCCTGTGGTACCTACTCAATTAATCGTTGATCACTCTTTAGCAGTTGAATGTGGTGGATTTGATCCAGAAGCATTTAACAAAAATAGAGCCATTGAAGACAGAAGAAATGCAGATAGATTTCACTTTATTAACTGGACAAAAGAAGCCTTTGATAATGTTGATGTTATTCCTCCAGGAAACGGTATTATGCATCAAATTAACTTAGAAAAAATGTCTCCTGTTATTCATAACATAGATGGAATTGCATCTCCGGATACATTAGTAGGAACAGATTCACATACACCTCATGTTGATGCTCTTGGTGTTTATGCACTTGGTGTTGGTGGATTAGAAGCTGAAAATGTTATGCTTGGAAACCCTTCATATATGAGAGTTCCTGAAGTTATTGGAATTAAAGTTGTTGGAGTTCGTGCACCTGGTATAACAGCCACAGATATTGCTTTAACATTAACATCTTTCTTAAGAAACAATAATGTTATTTCTGCATTCTTAGAATTTTTTGGTCCTGGTTTAGAGTACTTAAACTTAGGAGATAGAGCAACCATATCTAACATGACACCAGAATATGGTGCAAGTGCAGCTATGTTTGGTATTGATGAACAAACTTTAGATTACTTAACATTAACAGGAAGAGAATCTGGTCAGGTTAAACTAGTACGAGCGTATGCAAAAGCAAATGGTTTATGGGCAAGTGATTTAGCTAAAGCTACATATGCAAGAGAAATTGAATTTGATTTATCACAAGTAACAAGATCTTTAGCAGGTCCATCTAAACCCCACAAACTAGTTCCTACAAATACATTAGTAAAAGAAGGTTTAATTAAAGACTTCAAAGAAGAAGATGAAACTAAAATTCCAGATGGTGGAATTTTAATTGCTGCAATTACTTCATGTACTAATACTTCTAATCCTAGAAATGTTATTGCTGCTGGCTTACTTGCTAAAAAAGCAAATGAATTAGGTCTTAAAAGAAAGCCATGGGTTAAATCTTCACTTGCACCTGGTTCTAAAGTAGTTGAAACATATTTAAAAGATGCTAACTTACTTCCTGAATTAGAAAAACTAGGATTTGGTATTGTTGGATTTGCATGTACTACTTGTAATGGTATGAGTGGTGCTCTAGATCCTGCTATTCAAAAAGAAGTTGTTGATAATGATATTTATTCAACTGCTGTATTATCTGGAAACAGAAACTTTGATGGGAGAATTCATCCATATGTAAAAGAATCATTTTTAGCATCACCTGCATTAGTAGTAGCTTATGCATTAGCTGGTTCTATTAGGTTTGATATTGAAACAGATACATTGGGAACTGATAAAAATGGTAATCCTATTAGATTAAAAGATTTATGGCCATCAGATGAAGAAATAAATGCAGTTGAAAAAGCTTCAGTTAGACCTGAAATGTTTGCTGCTATTTATGATCCAATGTTCGCAAAAAGTGCATTAAGTGAAAATGAGATTTCACCATTCTATAAATGGAATAATCAAAGTACTTATATTAATAAACCGCCATATTGGGAAGATGAATATATGAAAATGCCTGAACTTAAAGGAATGAGACCTTTAGGTGTATTCCCTGATAACATTACTACTGATCACTTATCACCTTCAAATGCGATTTTACCAACAAGTGCTTCTGGTGAGTATTGTTTAAAAATGGGATTACCTGTTGAAGATTTAAACTCTTATGCAACCCATAGAGGGGATCATCATACAGCTTCAAGAGCTACATTAGCTAATCCAAAACTATTTAATGAAATGGTTAAAGGTGCAAATGGTGAAACCAAACAAGGTTCATTAACTAAAATTATGCCTGAGGGTACTGAGTCTAGAATGTGGGAAGCTATTGAGACATATACTCAAAGAAAACAACCACTAATTATCGTAGCTGGTACCAATTACGGTCAAGGAAGCTCACGGGATTGGGCTGCAAAAGGCGTTAGACTTGCAGGTGTTGAAGTTTTAATTGCTGAATCAATTGAAAGAATTCATAGAACTAACTTAGTTGGAATGGGTGTATTACCATTACAATTCCAAGCTGGTGATACTAGACATGATTACTCTATTGATGGTTCTGAAACATTTGATATCGTTGGTGATATTGAACCAAGAATTGATTTAACTGTTGTAATGACAAGAGAAAATGGTGAAAAAGTAGAATTCCAAGTATTATGTAGATTAGACACTTCAGCTGAAGTTGATGTTTACAAAAATGGTGGTATTTTACAAAAATTCGCTAAAGATGTTATTGCTTCTTCAAAATAATTAGAAATATTAGCGAAACGCTTTTAGGGCCTTGCCCTAAAAGTATTTAGAAGAAATTATAAAATTTCTTCTAAATACTTTTAAACACTTCAAAATAAAACTAAGGAAAACATAATGGCTTATAAACCACAATTTAAAGTAAAAGCAACTTATATGAGAGGTGGAACTTCAAAGGGTACATTTTTTAATATAGCTGATTTACCAAAAGAAGCACAAGAAGATAATACAAAAAGAAATAAATTACTTCAAAGAATTGTTGGAAGTCCAGATGTTTATAAAAAACAAATGGATGGTATGGGAGGTGCTAGTTCGAGCACCTCAAAAGCTATTTTAGTTGGCAAAAGTGAAGTTGAAGGTCATGATGTAGATTATTACTTTGGTCAAGTTGCAATTGATAAAGACTTTATGGATTGGAGTGGTAATTGTGGAAACTTAAGCTCCGCAGTTGGTCCCTTTGCTATTCATGAAGGTTTGGTTGATAATGTTCCTGAAAATGGAGTTTGTTGTGTACGAATATGGCAAGCAAACATCAAAAAAACTATTCTTTGTTATGTAACAATGGAAAACGGATTAGTAAAAGAAATGGGCGATTATGAAATTGATGGTATTGCATTTGCTGCCCAAGAAATACAATTAGAATTTGTAGCTCCTGTGGACCCATCTGAAAAGTTATTCCCAACTGGAAACCTAATCGATGATTTAGAAGTGGAAGGAATTGGAACTTTTAAAGCTACTATGATAACTGCTGGAATTCCAACTATTTTCTTAAACGCTGTTGACTTAGGATATACAGGAACTGAACTTCAAGGAGATATTAACTCTGATACAGATGCCCTTAAAAAATTTGAAACTATTAGAATAGCAGGTGCTTTAAAAATGGGTCTTATTTCTGATCCAGCAGAAGCCCAGACCAAACAACACACTCCCAAAATTGCATTTGTTTCTGTTGCTAAAGACTTTACAACCTCAAGTGGAAAAGAAGTATCAGCATCAGAGATGGACTTACATGTAAGGGCATTATCAATGCAACAATTACATCACGCTATGATGGGAACAGCTTCTGTTGCAATTGGAGTCGCAGCATCCATTCCTGGAACATTGGTAAACTTAGCTGCTGGTGGAGGAGAAAGAGATACAGTAACTTTTGGTCACCCATCTGGTGCCATTAAAGTAGGTGCATCAATCACAAAAGATGCTGACAAGTATATAGTTGAAAAAGCAAGTATGAGCAGAAGTGCAAGAATTATTATGGAAGGTAATGTTCACGTTCCTGCTGGAACCATGGATTAATATTTATATCAAATTAAATTAAAGTCTAAGGTCTAGATTTTACATCTAGGCCTTTTTCATTTAAATCTCTACTTTGAATATCTAAAAGCTTTATCTTTTAAGTCTTGTAATTTAGCATTATTAATACCTTTTTTAACAATTGCAAAATCACCTGAATAAATAGTTGGTACCATTTGAGTTTTATTTTCCAAGTCAAGTTTAACTGCTTCAGCCATAGCAACTCCATTGTCATCATTGATTCGCATAACTGTAATATCTAAGAGATTTTTTTCAATAGCTTTGAGTTCATTACTTCCACCACCCCATCCATTTACCAATATCTTTCCAGTTAAATTATTCTTTTTCAATACTTCCACCACACCCAAAGCAATATCCGTTGAACCAGCATATATAAACTTAACATCTTTGTGTTTTTCTAATATTTGTTTTGTCGCCTTAATGGCTTTTTCTTTATTAAAATCCGTATAGTAAGAATCAACCAATTTTAGTTCACTATTGTTAGACACATAGTTAATAAACTCAGTTCCTCTCATATAACTCACATAACCTCTTGTTCCATACAATACAGCATAGTTTCCACTTGAATTGGTTTTATTAATGTAATAGTTTGCCAAATGGGTACTTCCAATTACATGATCAAAACCTACATATAAAAAGGGCTGTCTTTTACCCCATCTTTTTACAGGTGTTGTAATATTTTGTAAAATTAATTTTGGTTTTTTTCGACTTAAAATTCGTTCAATAAATTGAGAATGTTTAGAAGCATCTAGTGTAAAAATTAAAAAATCAGTATCATCTTTAATAGCTTGGAGAAGTTGTTTGGCTTGATTTTTTATTTCAATACCTGGTTTTGTAAAATAATCTTGTAAAGTATAAGAAATATTAAGTTCTTGTAATCTCTTTTCAAAAGAAACTTTACTTCTTCTCCAGTAATCAGAAATTTGATTTCCAGGATAAACCATCACAATTTTAACTTTTTTTTCTTGTTTAACAGATAGTTTAACTGCTGATGAGCTTACTATATTAACAAAGTTTTTTGAAATACTTTTTTGGGCAGGATTAAACTCTAAATACTCATCAACTAGCCAATACTTTTCATGTGCATTTGAAAAAATAAAAAGAAAGGATACAAGTAAGGTAATTTTTAAGATGACTTTCATAACAATCTCCAATAAACTAGATTTATTGAAAATAATATAAAAAGAGAACTTAAATGTCTCTTTTTATTTTGATTAGATGAATTATTTAACTAATTTACTGATTTCTTTAAATACAGGGTTTTTAGCAGTTAACGTCAATTCAAATAAAATTGATTCATAAGTTGTAGGAATAACACCTGCTTGTACCATTCTCTCAATGGCCATAATAGTATTATAATCTTGTCGTGAGCTCACACAATCAGTTACGAGAACTGGAGTGAACCCTTCTTCTAGTAAATCTAAACACGTTTGTAAAACACAAACATGGGTTTCAATTCCAGCAACAATAACAACATTTTTACCAGATTTTTTTAAAGCTTCTAAAGTAGAGTCATTTTTACAACAAGAAAAAGTCACTTTTTCAAAATGGGGATCATCATCTATGAGTTCTCTAAGAGAGGGCAAAGTTTCTCCCAAACCTTTTTTGTATTGCTCATTAATAATAAATGGCAAGTTATGTAGTTTGAAACCTTTGATTAAAGTAATCAGGTTTTGCTCAATTATTTCTTTGTTTGCCACATGAGGAAACAATCTCTCTTGTACATCCACTAAACAAAAAACAGCATCATTAACATTAATTCTCATTTTTTCTCCTTTTAATTATAATTAGGTAATAATCTACTTATATAAATGCAACTTTTTCTGCACGTTCAAGCAACTCTTTGGCACCTTTGTCTACAAATTTTTTAGCAAAGTCAATTCCAGCAGTTTTGTAAGCAGATTTTTCAACTTGAACTTCTTCTGCGATATACTCACTTCCATCAGGCATTCCAACAATTGCCTTAAGCTTAACATTTTCATCAATAATTGTAGCTTTTACACCAATAGGAACTTGACATCCCCCTTGTAAAGTGTGTACAAAAGTTCTCTCAATTGTAGATTCTATTTCGGCATCTTGATCATTAAGTACTGAAATTAGTTTTATGATTTCTGGATTGTCTGTTGTTTCAATTCCCAGAGTTGCTTGTCCCATTGAAGGAATCATTGTATCTGTATCAATTGGTGTAAAATATTTTACTTCATTTTGGATTCCAAGTTTTTGAACTCCCGTTGCTGCAAGTATAATCGCATCATATTCACCATTATTTAACTTTTTGATTCGAGTATTAATATTTCCTCTTAAATCTTTTAAAATAATATCGGGTCGAAGAATTTTAATAGCCATTCTTCGTCTTAAACTTGTGGTTCCTACAACTGCATCTTTTGGTAAATCTTCAATACAACTGTATTTATTACTTAAAAGTGCATCTCGTGGATCATATCTTTTAGTAACAGCTGCTAGAACTAAACCTTCTTCAAATTCAGTGGGAACATCTTTTAAACTGTGTACAGCCAAATGAGCTTCCCCATTTAACATAGCAATTTCAAGCTCTTTTGTAAAAAGACCTTTCCCTCCAATTTTAGCCAAAGGAACGTCAAGGATTTTATCTCCTTTAGTTACAAACTCTTGAAGTGAGATTTCCATTTCTGGATAATGTTTTTGTAATTCTGACTTTACAAATTCTGACTGCCACAATGCCAGTTGACTTCTTCTTGTTGCTATTACTAACTTTTTCATTTATATCCCTAACATTTTTAATTTTCTTTTATATTCTTTTTTAGAGACTCACCTGTTGTCATATCATGTAAGTCCGTAGCAATTACTTTTCCATTTGTAAAAATAATATCTTTGATTCGCGCAGTTTTATCTTGAAGTTTAAGTTCAATATCAAGGATAAACATAAACCAGCCCTCAAGTTTAATTTGCTCTTTTGAAATAATTTTTATTTCTTGAACTTGCATTCTTTTATTATTACTTAATCGTTTCTTTTCAAATTCTAAAACTTGATTTTCCATTTCAGCTGCATATACTGTATTACACAGTAAAAACATTGCTATCAATAATTTTTTAATCATTGTTTTCCATTAAGTTTTAGATTTTACTGTGATTTTACGAACATCAAACAATTCTTTGGCTCGATTTAACATGCTTGAATTTAAAATATCTTCTATTTGAGTTTCACGTTGTGCTGGATTGGGGTTTGTCATTTGAGACATTCCAGGGACACACCCACTTCCCGATTCAACCTGTTCTTCCAAAGGAGCTGGAATTTCTTCTTGTATAGGAGGAGTCTGCACTGGTGTAGGGATAGATGTAATTATAGGAGCACTCACTTCACTTACAAGTGGAGCTTCAACCTTTTTTTTTTCGCCTTTTTCAAATTCTATTTCACAATCAAGTCCGAAAATTTCTTCTACAAAACTTCTGATTAATGCAAAATTTTTGTAAAGTAATTTTCTTTCATCATCAAGAGCGTAACTTGTAATATAAAGTTTACTATCTTCATATTTTTTATAAATAAAATTCTTTTCAAAACACAATCCCAAATCATGACTTCTATCATACACTTTATCAATAAGTGTTTTATAGGTAAGCTCATGTTTATCCATTGGTGCAGGTACATCAAGTACAGGAGTAAGTTCTGGGACAACTTCCATAGGTTCAGGAGTTTGTACTTCTGAAAGTACCTCTTGATTATCTCTAGTAATAAGTTCATCTAAATTGATCAAAGGACTCTGGGATAATGAATCACTAGGCATTGAGGTCATTGGCGTCTCAATTTGAGCTGCTATAGTATTATGTTGTGGTGGTATTTCTTCCATTTGGGTATTAACAATTGGCTGTTCCACTGCATTTTCTATGGGGTTTTCGATTACATTGTTTGGCATACTTGGAATATTTTCAAGCATAGGACTTTGAGTAGTATTTATTTCCACATTTGAAACTTGATTACTCTCTACTATATTCTCACTTGGATTACTTTCAACAGCAACTGGTTCTAAAGTTTCTTGAACAAGCACAGGAGCTTGTTCCACAATAGGTTTAGCTACTATTTCAACTTCTTTTGTTTCTATTTTTTCAACTTCTTCAATAATATCAGCAATGGTTTTTAAGTTTGTTGCTTCAATCATTTTATTCAGTGTTAAAATTAATACAAATCCACTGTCTGAATTAAGACTCAATAAATATTTACCATCAGCTATGACTCTAAAAAACCTATCAAAAATCAATAAATCAAATCGTGGATCTCTTTGTAACATCTTTTCTTTCAGATAAATAGTCATTTCATCACAAATTTGGCCCGCTTCATAATCTTCAAGATCAATCAAAACTTGTGTAATATCACCTTTTTTGAGAATAACATCAAAAATTTTATCCATAAAAGCAGGGTCAATTAACCCCAACATATCAGTAACTGCTGTTGTAGTGACTTTTCCTTTTGCAAAAATAATGGCTTGGTCAAGAAGTGTTAATGTATCTCTTAAACTTCCTTGTCCACTTCTACTTAAAATCTCTAATGCTGATGTTTCAAACTCTACATTTTCTTCATTTAAAATATGAGACAAGTGATGCATAACATCTTTGTGGGCAATTTTTTTAAATCTAAAGTGTTGTGTTCGGCTTAAAATAGTTGCTGGTAACTTTAAAGGATCAGTGGTTGCAAGAATAAACTTCACAAAACCAGGAGGTTCTTCTAGGGTTTTTAATAAAGCATTAAAAGCTTGAGTAGTAAGCATATGAACTTCATCGATTATAAATACTTTAAACCTAGCAGAACTTGGTTTATATTTTGTATGTTCAATCAAATCTTTAATATCATCAATTCCACGGTTTGACGCAGCATCCATTTCAATAATATCAAGATGTTTATTGGCATTTGCACTTAAACAACTCTCACAGGTATCACAAGGTTTAGAAGTAGGTCCATTTTGACAGATTAAAGCTTTTGCCATGATTCTAGCCGTTGAAGTTTTTCCACTTCCTCGAAGCCCACTAAATAAATAAGCGTGAGAAAGTCTGTTTGAATCCAGTGCCAAGCTTAATGTTTGGGAAATAGTACTTTGTCCCACCAAGTCTTCAAACTTTTGAGGTCTATATTTAAGTGCTAAAACTTTTTGTTCTTCAATCATTTAGTAAACTCCCTAACCATTTTCTTGCTGTATTTTTTAAACTTTCAGGATTCTCTGAAGCAAAAAAAGTGACTTTTGTTTCTTTAAAATTTTTATCATAATTATGTTCATCTTTAAGATATCTCACAATTGCATCACCAGAATGAATAGTAGTGCAACCGCCTAAATACTGCGAAATTTCTTTTTCGATTAAAGGGAAATGAGTACATCCTAAAATAACCGCATCAATATTTTTCAACTCTTCTAAGTAATGTGCTAAGGCAGAATTTAAAACATTTCCTTCAAAGATACCTTCTTCCACAATGGGAACAAACAGTCCTGTTGGAATTGAAATAAGGTTTTTATATCCCATTTGTTTTAAGGAAGTTTCGTATTTTCTTGAACCAATAGTAGCTTTGGTTCCAAGTACCAGTATATTTGAGTTTTTATCTGTAATAGTTTGACTACAAGCCAATACGCCTGGTTCAATTACACCAATAACTGGGATATTTGACACTTCTCGCAACTCTGAGATTGCATGGGCTGAGGCTGTATTACAAGCAATGATAACAATATCCAAATCAAAATTTTTAAAAAACTCTAATGCTTCTAAAGAATACCTAATAATGGTATTTTTATCTTTTGATCCATAAGGAACACGAGCAGTATCCCCATAATAAATAATTTCTTCAAATAACTTTTGTTCTAATAGAGATTTTACGACAGTTAAACCACCAATACCAGAATCAAATACGCCTACCTTCAAATTTTTCCTTGACTTCTATTTTAAAAGATTATAGCAAAAATATTGTTAAATAAATGTACGGTATCATGCTTTGTAAAATTATTGAGTACTCTTTTTTAAAGTAAAGAAGTTCATTAAATTCACTTCCTTACTTTAAGTATTTAGCAGTTTAGAAATATAACTCTCTAGTTACGTCCAGCCATAACTCCCCCATCAACATCCCAAATAGCTCCTGTTACCCATGAAGCTTCATTCGAGAGTAAAAACTCAATGGATGAAGCGATATCATCTACTTGCCCAATGCGACCAATGGGATGAAAGTCATTAAACCCCTGTAGCGTTTCATGAATCTCGTCTGCTTTTATAAATGAACTATAAATAGGAGTTTCAACAATTGCAGGAGATACAGCATTTACACGAATATTATGTTCAGCTAATTCCATAGCCATATGCTGAGTTAGAGAGTGTAGTCCAGCTTTTGCCATAGAATAAGAAGAAGAAGGAGTAGCTTTTATGGCTTGTTTTGCCCACATAGAACCAATATTTACAATTGAACCTTGTTTACTTTTTTTCATATTTTGTGACACTGCTTGAGAGATGAAAAAAGTTGCTTTATTTAATTCCATATAGGTATTATAATCTTCTAAGTCTTGCTGTAAAAATGCTTTTGGACTAAAATACCCAGCGGCGTTAACAAGGTATTTAATAGGCGATATTGTATTATCTATTGTTTCTATCAACTTATTTAAATCTTCTTTTGAATATAAATCACTTTGAATAAGTGTCACATCCCCACTTAACAAACTTTTTGCCTCTTCCAATTTTTTCATATCTCTTCCTAAAAGTGTTACAGATACTCCTTTATTAACCAAACGTTTTGCAGTTGCAAATCCCATTCCTGAACTTCCACCAATAATTAGTGCTTCATTTATTATTTTCATTTTAAACCTTTATTTTTTGTATATCTAACGATAGTTAGTTAAAATAAAAAGCAAAATAAAAAAGCTTGATCAGATTCTTTTTTAAAGATGTCTTATTTAATCTATCTAACACTTGTTAGATAGAAATTATTACATTTATAGTCTTAAACTATTCTTAAAGATGTAATAGTAGACTTTTCTTGACTTTTAAAATTAATCTGAATATACTAATTTTCATGAATACATTAGAATTTTGGTCAGTTTATATTATTACCGTTTTTGTTGCTTCCATAATACCTGGACCTAGCATGCTACTAGCACTAGCCCATGGTATTAAACATGGTACAAAAATATCTATGATCACTGCACTTGGAAACACAGTTGCATCCATGTTACAAGCTACAATAGCAATTGCTGGTTTGGGAATAGTGTTATCTACTTCAACTTCAGTTTTTATGATTATAAAATACATCGGTGCTGCATATTTAATTTATCTTGGAATTAAATTATTTAAAACACCCTTTACAATAGAAGATTCCAACTATGATAAAAAAGAGAAACCAGTATTGAAAAAGCTTTTTTCTGAAGCTTTTATCGTGGCAGCTGCAAACCCAAAAGCGCTTATCTTTTTTACAGCCCTCTTCCCTCAATTTATTCAATCGAATAGAGATGGATTACTTCACTATACACTTTTGGTCTTGGTGCTTGGAGTGATTGCATTTTTATGTATGATGATTTACTCATTTGGTGGATTTAAAGTTAAAGGTTTTTTTAACTCATCTTCCCTCTCTAAATACGTAGGCAAAGTTATTGGAACAACATTCGTTAGTCTTGGATTTGGATTGGCTTTCACAAGTAAGTAACTCCTTTTTATCCTAACTTCTGATTTCTTGACTTTTTGAGAAAGAAAATATATACTCCGTTCATGAATACTTTAGAATTTTGGACCTTATATATTATCACCGTTGCCGTTGCATCAATTATCCCTGGACCTAATATGATTTTAGCCTTAGTAAATGGAATGAGATATGGCGCAAAAATATCTTTTTTTACTGCCTTTGGCGCATCTACTTCTATTATGATACAAGCAGCTATTGCCATTGCAGGATTAGGAATACTTTTATCAACATCAACTTTTGTCTTTATGATTTTAAAATACCTAGGTGCTTTATATTTGATTTATTTAGGTATAAAATTATTTAGAACACCTTTTCATATTGATGATTCTACAAATGAGACAAAAGAAAAACCAGCCTTTACAAAACTGTTTTCAGAAGCATTTGTAGTTGCAGCATCCAATCCAAAGTCACTGATCTTTTTTACTGCACTTTTTCCTCAGTTTATACAAGAAGATAGAGCTGGTTTTGTGCACTATGGTCTATTGGTGCTTATTTTAGGTTTTCTACAATTTTCATGTATGATGATTTATTCTTTTAGTGGATTTAAAGTAAAAGGTTTTTTTAACTCTACTTCAATTTCTAAATATGTAGGAAAAGTAATTGGTACCACTTTTGTCAGTCTTGGATTTGGATTAGCCTTCAGCAGTAAATAAACCTAGTATTACCCCTCTTAGAAATTAAAAGTGGGTAATAGGTTTCTTATTCCATCAATAAACATTTGAACTGCCATCATAAGTAATAACATCCCCATTAATCTTTCTAATGCAGTTAATCCTTTTGTTTTAAGTATCTTATATAAAAAAGGTGAAAGTAATAAGACCAAAGAAGATAATCCCCACCCTAACAGCAATGAGACAAATAACTCACCTGTATGACCTGAATTAGTTTTAGCAAGTACCAGTAAAGTAGCAAGTGCAGCAGGTCCCGCAATCATTGGCATGGCTATTGGAACCACCAAGGGATCTTCATCTCTTTTCACAGAGAACATACTCTCACCACTTGGATCTGGAAAAATCATTTTTAAAGCAATTACAAAAAAGATAATACCACCAGCAATAGTAATAGCTTGCGTTTCTAAATGAAAAATACTTAAAAACTGGTCTCCAAAAAATAAAAAAGTAACTAAGATTAGAAGTCCAATTAAGACTTCTCGAATGATGACTTTTCTGTGTTTTTCTTTATCCACATTTTTC
>MAAG01000100.1:54565-66377 GCA_002163065.1 Arcobacter sp. 31_11_sub10_T18 | reverse complement strand
GTGGGTAAAACTTTAATAGCAAGAGCAGTTGCAGGTGAAGCAGATGTACCGTTTTTCTATCAAAGTGGTGCCAGTTTTGTACATATTTATGTGGGAATGGGTGCAAAAAGAGTTAAAGAGCTTTTTCTAAAAGCAAAATCATGTGCTCCCGCTATTATATTTATAGATGAAATTGATGCTGTTGGTAAAAAAAGATCAGGTAGTTCAAATGACGAAAGAGAAGCTACTTTAAATGAACTGTTAACACAAATGGACGGTTTTGAAGGGGATAGTGGTATTTTAATCATAGCCGCTACCAATAAAATCGAAGTTTTAGATGAAGCATTGTTACGAGCAGGTAGATTTGATAGAAGGGTGTTTCTGGAGCTTCCAAATATTTCTGATAGAAAGAAAATTTTAGAACTCTACTTAAAAAATAAACAATACAATTTTGATATCAACGCTTTAGCAAATGATACAGCAGGTTTTTCTTCTGCAGCGTTAAGTACACTGATTAACGAATCTCTCTTAAACATGATAAAAAGAGATGACGTAGAGTTAAATGAAGATGATATTGAAATTGCAAGAAATAAAGTGGAGTTTGGTAAAAAGGAACAAAAGCTTTTAAATTCTGCACAAAAAGAAATACTTGCTATTTATCAAGCAAGTAAAGCTTTTATTTCACAAGAGGGCCTCTCATTATTTGAAGAAGGTATTAAAAAAGAAAACGATATTTATCCTTCTAAATCTAAACTTTTACAAAATATCAAGAAATACTTAAGTGGATCTGTTGGTATTGAAGTAGTTAAACATGAGATGTATGCAATAAACAGTGAAGATTTAAAACATGCCAATGATTTGGCCAATGATATTGTTGTTAAATATAATATGAGTAATAACACAGAAGAATTAATTTTAGGTATTAAAAATGAATTAAGAAGTGAACTATCCCGTAATTCAGATGAAATTCTTCGTCTTAAAGACCTAATGTTAGAAAATGAAATTATTACACTAGAAAATATTAACAATGTCTAAAAACTACTTCAGTGGTTTTTCTTTAGAAAAAGAAGAAGAACTCTTTACTGAATACTCTTTAAAAAATGATTTCACTGTGGCTGGTTTTTCCTATGGAGCTCAGAGAGCTTTTGATTATGTTATCAATACAAATGATAGAGTTGATTTATTACAACTTTTCTCTCCTGCTTTTTTTCAAAATAAAGACAAAAAATACAAAAGAATGCAAGTTATGTATTTTAAAAAAGATTCTTTAAAATATTGTGATAATTTTCTAAGTAATTCTATTTATCCTTCGAATCGTGACTTACAAAAGTATTTTTTTCAGGGCTCTTATGAAGATTTAGATACTTTATTGAATTATCATTGGAGTGAAGAGAAACTTGAATTATTACTTTCCAAAGGTGTCAAAATCGAGGTTTTTTTGGGTTGCGAAGACAAAATAATTGATCCAGTTGAAACAAAAAAATTCTTTCTAAAATATGCAAATATTTATATGATTAAAAATGCTGGTCATATTTTACATGTTGATGAATTATGATTAAATATTTTTTTACTACAACACAAGACAAAAATATTGCATTTCATGTGAACGATGATATAAGTGATGTTAAACAAAATAGATTAAATCTAAGTGCTAACTATGGTATAAATATTGACAATCTGCGATACATGAATCAAGTTCATGGTTGTAATATAGAAGTTGTTACTAAACAAAGTGAAGTTTGCCTAGATAAGTGCGATGCGCTTATTACAAATGAGTCCAATACCCCCTTGATGGTTATGGTGGCTGATTGTATACCTATTTTACTATATGATGAAAAAAAATCAGTTATTTCAGTTGTTCATGCAGGAAGAAATGGCACTTTTCTAAGTATTGTAGAAAAAACTGTTTTAAAAATGCATGAGGTATTTAATTGTAAAGTTGAAAATATTACGGTTGTCCTAGGTCCTTCCATCCAGAAGTGTTGTTATGAAGTCTCAGTTGAGATGGCTAATACAGTAAAAAGTAAATTTGGTGAAGAATACACCAATGATAGACTAATTGATCTTCAGGGTATTAACAAAAAACAATTACTTGATTTGGGAATATTGAGCAAAAATATTGATATCTCTCATGTGTGTACAAAATGTTCCAATGAAAATTATTACTCATATCGACTAAACAATAACTGTGGCAGATTTGCAGGAATTATTTCACTACCTTAGCTATAAACTACCCGCTATACTTTAAATCCAGTTTGAATAAAGTTTTGAAGTATAATATGATTATTCATATATGTTGTTTTTACAAAATCTTCATGAAATTCATCTCCCCATTGATGAGATCCCTCTAAGCATAGTTTTAAATACTCGACATTTGGCATAATGGATCTGTCTATTTTTTCTTCCAAACCTATATAGGTATATATTTTTGACAGTTTAATCTTCTTATCACCCTTATAAGGTTTTATATTGTTTGGTTTAAGTAAATGTCTTTCATAGCCTTTTTCTCTTTCATCCAATAGAGAAAAATCTAATTCTTTATAAATAATAAGTAAAGCATTAAAAAAATGATCTTTTGACTTTTGTATATTTAATACTGATTTGTAATTCCCAATTCCAACTCGAACACTGGGTAATAAATTAAAACTTCTTTTGTACTGTAATACTTTCACGGGAATTATATCCATAATGGAGCAGTCATATTTATAAATTTCATTTTTATGAAGTAAACTTCCATATACAATTAAACCAAACATATCTTGCCTTTATAAAATTGTATCATTATATTTGCTATACTCCCATTATTAAAATACTATATATTAAAGAGAGACTATGACAAACAATGAATTAATGAATGAAGACCTAAAATATATTTGGCACCCTTGTACACAAATGAAAGACCACGAGTTTTTACCTATCACACCTATAAAAAAAGGTGAGGGCGTATATCTTGAGGATTTTGATGGAAATAGGTATATTGATGGAATTTCTAGCTGGTGGGTGAATATTTTAGGACATAACAATACGTTTATCAATGATTATATTAAAAAGCAGATAGATACCTTAGAGCATGTGTTATTGGCAGGGTTCACTCATGAACCAGCCATCAAATTGGCAAAAAAAATTGGTTGAAATTACACCAAAAGGTTTAAATAAAGTATTTTTTGCTGACAATGGTTCAACAGCGGTGGATATTGCTCTTAAAATGTCATTTCAATATTATAAAAATAAAGGTTTAACCAAACCCTATTTTGTTTCTTTGGAAAACTCATATCATGGGGAATCTATTGCAGCGTTGTCCATAAGTGACATGGGTTTATATAAAGATGTGTATGATGAAATACTAATCAAATCTTTGAAAACATCTAGTCCTAAAGATCAAAGTGAAGAAGAATCAAAAAGAGCACTCATTGAACTAGAAATTTTACTTAAAGAAAGAGCACATGAAATTTCTGCAGTTATTGTGGAGCCTTTGGTTCAATGTGCAGGATCAATGAGCATGTACAGTCCCAGTTATCTCGTGGGATTAAGAAAACTATGTACACAATATGATGTTTTATTTATAGCAGATGAAATTGCAGTTGGTTTTGGAAGAACCGGTAAATTGTTTGCTTGTGAACACGCTAATGTTAGTCCTGACTTGATGTTACTAAGTAAAGGATTAACAGGAGGATATTTACCCCTTTCAGTTGTAATGATTCCTGATTTTATTTATGATGAATTTTATAGTGATTATTCAAATTATAAAAGAGCTTTTTTACACTCAAACTCATATACAGGAAATGCCTTATGTTGTAGTGCTGCTTTGGGAACTATAGAATACCTTGAATCAAATGACATTATTAATAATAATCAAGAAAAAATAAAATTTATCAATGAAGAGTTACAAAAATTTAAAACCCTAAAGAATGTAAAAGAAATTCGTCAAACAGGAATGATTGCTGCTGTTGAACTGCAAGGTTATAAAAGTGAAGATAGAATTGGTTTGGAAGTATACAAGTATGGGTTAGATAATGGAGTCCTCTTGAGACCACTTGCTCATATCATTTATTTCATGCCTCCTTATGTAATCAGTAAAAAAGAAATCAAGAAAATGATGGATGTAGCATATGAGGCCATTAAAAGATTGCCTTAAGTTCCCATATTTACATGTTTTGTACATTTCTATGTATTAAGAATGTACAAATTATGTAAGAATAGTGTAATTTTAAAAAAAATGTTTTATTCTACTTAAATATAAGCAATTCTGAGATATAATTGAAAAAATTTAGTTAAAAGGATTTAATTTGAGTATTACAGTAACAAAAGAAGAGAGTTTAGCTTATCATGAATTTCCAAAACCTGGTAAATTAGGTATTGAAGTAACCGTACCATTTACATCACAAAAAGATCTTGCTTTAGCATATACGCCAGGTGTTGCAAATCCATGTTTAGAAATCGAAAAAGATCCTGCGAATGCGTTTAGATATACAGCAAAGAAAAATCTTGTTGCAGTTATTTCAAATGGTACAGCGGTACTTGGTCTTGGTGACATTGGTGCACTTGCAAGTAAACCAGTTATGGAAGGTAAATCAATTCTATTTAAAAAGTTTTCAGCAATTGATTCTTTCGATATTGAAGTTGATGAAAAAGATCCTGCTAAGTTTTGTGAAATTGTTGAAGCAATATCTCCAACTTTTGGTGGAATTAACCTTGAAGATATTTCTGCACCTACATGTTTTGAGATTGAAAAAAGATTGGTTAAAAGTTTAGATATTCCTGTAATGCATGATGACCAACATGGAACAGCAATTATCTCTAGCTCTGGTTTACTTAATGCTGCTGAAATATTTGGAAAAGAATTAAAAGAGATGAAAATTGTTGTTGTGGGTGCTGGAGCTGCAGCTATTTCATGTGCAAGAATGTATAGAGTTCTTGGTGTTCAAAATATCATTATGCTTGATTCTAAAGGTGTTATTCACAATGGTCGAGATAATTTAAATGAATTTAAAAAAGAATTTTCTATTGATGAAGCTTTAACTCAAACAGAAGCATTTACTGATGCAGATATGGTTTTAGGACTTTCTTCACCTGGTTCTTTTACTAAAGAAGACATTTCAGTAATGAGTGATACTCCAATTGTTTTTGCTCTATCTAATCCAACTCCTGAAGTATTTCCTGATGAAGTAAGAGAAGTTAAACCAAATGCAATTGTTGGTACGGGAAGAAGTGATTTTCACAACCAAGTTAATAATGTGCTTGGATTCCCTTTTATTTTTAGAGGTGCCTTGGATGTTCAAGCAACTGAAATCAATATGGAAATGAAAAAAGCGGCAGCCTTTGCAATCGCAGATTTAGCTAAAAAAGATGTAACAGAACATGTTAGAGAAATTTTTGGTGATTTAGCATATGGAAAAGAATATATCATTCCAAAACCATTTGACAAAAGACTGATGATTGATGTATCTAGTGCAGTGGCTAAAGCTGCTGTTGATACAGGAGTTGCTAGAGTAAGTGAATTTGACTATGAAGGTTATAGAGAAGATTTATCAAATATGCTGGGATAAATTTCACACTCAAATAAATTTTTTTTGAAGCGCAATAACTTATGTTATTGCGCTTTTTTTATTCGTTATTTTAACTAAAAATATAGTACCCTACGAAATAATTTTAGGATAAAAATGAAAGAATATAGAATATTAATCGATACTACAGATGATAAAGGTTTGGTATATAAAATATCTAAAGTTTTATATGAACATAATCTAAACATCGAAAAAAATTCCGAGTTTGTTGATGAGGAAGAAAAAAAATTCTTTATGAGAACTGTTGTAACAGGTGAGTTTGATCAAGAAAAACTTATTTTTGATATGAAAAAAATTACACCTTTAAATACCTCAATAAAAATTTCGCATAACTCAAAAAAAGATATAGTCCTACTTGCAACCAACGAGTCACATGTATTAGGCGATTTGTTAATTCGATATTTTGATGGGGAATTAAACGCTAATATCAAAGCTGTTATTTCAAACCATGACGAATTAAGAGATTTGGTTGAAAAATTTGATTTGCCTTTTCATCATATCAATGCAGATGAACTAAGCAGAGAAGATCATGAAGTTCAAGTAAAAGAAGTTATAGATTCATATTGCCCAGATTTAATCGTACTTGCAAAGTATATGAGAATTTTGACACCCTCATTTGTTGTGTCGTATCCCCAAAAAGTTTTAAATATACACCATTCATTTTTACCTGCTTTTATTGGTGCAAATCCATATAAACAAGCACATCATCGAGGTGTTAAGATTATTGGAGCAACAGCACATTATGTAACTGATGATTTAGACGAAGGCCCAATTATCTCTCAAGATATAGTAAGAGTAGATCATTCTTACTCATGGCAAGAAATGAGAAGAGATGGCAGAAATGTAGAAAAAGTAGTTTTAGCAAATGCTTTACAGCTACTATTAGAAGACAGAGTTTTTATTCATGGTAATAAAACTGTTATATTATAAAAGGAAAATTTGAATGTTTAATATTGTGTTATTAGAGCCTAGAATTCCACAAAATACTGGAACTATAGGGCGTTTGGCATTTGCCATAAATTGTACTTTACACCTAATCAAACCTTATGGGTTTGAAATTACAGAAAAAGCGCTCAGACGAGCAGGACTTGATTATTGGGAAGATTTAAAAGTGCAAGAGTATGAAAATATTGAAGATTTTTGGTCAAAAAACCCTTTGTCAAATAGACATTTTTTTGCTACGACTAAGACAAAAACAGCATATTTTGAACAAAAATACGAAGTAGGGGATTACTTTTATTTCGGGAGAGAAGATGCAGGTCTACCAGAATCCTTGTTGGAACAAAATAAAGACACTTGTATAAATATTCCAATGACAAATGAAGCACGAAGTTTAAATATTGCAAATGCTGTATCTATTGTTGCTTATGATGCAGTACGACAGAACTACGATGTATTTAAAGGTATTCAGTCTTAAAAGAAGGGAATTGATGTCAAAAATATTACTTTTAGAAGATGATGCTCTTTTTAGTGAAAGTTTGGAAGACTTTTTAAGTGAAGAGGGTTTTATTGTTGATATCGCTTGTGATGGACATGAGGCTCTGGATAAAAACTTTGAGAACAATTATGATTTATACCTATTGGATATTAATGTTCCCAAATTAAATGGTCTAGATTTATTAAAAGAGTTAAGACTAAGTGGAGATAATACACCTTCTATATTTTTAACTTCTTATAAAGATAAAGAAACACTACAGAAAGGTTTTGAATGTGGTGCTGATGACTATATTACTAAACCTTTAGACTTAGATGAGTTATTGCTACGGATTAGGGCTTTATTAAAACGCTCTGGAAAACAAATAAACAATGTACAATTGAGTGAAGACCTACTTTATAATCCTAATTTAAAACGCTTATTAAACAATGATGTGGACCTACAAATACCTGCTAAAGTTATTGATTTATTAGAATTGTGTCTAGAAAATAGAGGGTCAATTATTAACAAAGAAATGATAGTTCAAAAACTTTGGAATACCAATGAAGAACATAGTGAAGGATCCATTCGCGTATATATTAATAACTTGAAAAAAATACTGGGGAAGGACGCCATTATAAACATAAAAGGTATTGGATATAAAGTTGAATTCTAAACGAAAGAACTATATTCTAGTTAATCTAATAGTATTGGTTTTTACACTAATACTCATTATTTTTTTAAATTATCTTATGTTGGTTAATTTTACATTCTCAAAAGAATTGTTTATTATTATGAATTTTCCTATTATTCTTTTGGGACTAATTGTTTATATATACCTGAGTGATACTCTTCTTGAACCATTGTTTCAAGCAGAAAAAAATCTGCAAAAAACCCTCAAAGAAACCTTACATGAACTAAATATTCCAGCTTCTACAATACAAATCAATACACAAATGTTAAGTAAAACAATAAAAGATGAAAAAAGCCTCAAAAGGCTTGATAGAATAACACAAGCAACTGCTGATTTATTAAAATTATATGAACAAATGGAGTACGATATCAAACGGCAACTTGATAAAGTTGAAGAACAAGAGTTTTATCTTGATGAGATAATTAAAAACTCCATTGAAAAATTTCAAGACATAAAAAATGATATAGAAATTGTAGTGGAAGTAGGGTCTTTCAAAATAAATTCTGATAAAAATGGTTTTATAAAAGTTATTGATAACTTGATATCAAATGCAATTAAGTACAATATAAACAAGGGGCTTATTCATATAAAATATGAAGATAATATTTTAAGTATTTATAATACTGGCAAATCAATCGATACTAAAAATATATTTATAATTTTTGATGAATATTATCAGGAAGATGCATCAAATAATGGCTGTGGATTGGGACTAAATATTGTCAAAGGTTTTTGTGACAAGAATAAAATTGTCATTAAAATTTTTACAGAAGATAATGGCACAAAAATAACTCTAAACCTATCAAGTATTATCTAATTGTTTAACTTTTTTCTCATAAACTGAAATAATATCAAGATTGTTATGTTTATGTGCACCCTTAAGTAATACAGCACACTTTTTAAGTATCTCTTCTTTTATTTCCGTTTTATATTCTCCCTTTAAATGTTTTTCCAAAGCTTGTATTCTATACTTATCAATTGCAAAGGTGCTAAAAGAAAGCTGATTATCATGACCTGCATACTTTGTAATCAGTTTTTCATCAAGATATCCAAGCTCATATTTAAGTAAAACCCTTAACCACAAATCATAATCCTCACAAACAATAAGTTCTTCATCAAAATAACCCACATCTTCTAAAACACTTTTGTGTAAAAGAGTGGTAGATGGACCAATTTTACAAGAGGGAACATTGTCTAAAAAACAAAACCCACTGGGTTTTAATTGATGATACTTTTGCTTGATAATTTTATTGTTTCTATTCCACAGTTCATCCGTATGAGATATTAAAATAGAGTCGTTTTGCAGATGAAGATACATTTGTTTTTCAATTTTTTCTTCATGCCAAGTATCATCTGAATCTAAAAAGGCAATCCAATCATTTTTAGCTTCAAAAACTCCCTTGTTACGAGCACTTGAAACCCCTGAATTTTCTTGATAAATATACTTTATTGAAGAGTTATGCTCTAAAACCTCTCTTGTATTATCAGTTGAACCATCATCAACTATGATTATCTCATCAACTGAAACCGTTTGATTAAGTACAGAATCTATAGCTTTTTGGACAAAACCCGCTCTGTTAAAAGTAGGTATTACAACTGATATTTTCAAAGTAAAATTTCACTTAATTGTGTAACATTATCCAATGCTTCATCTTCATAATCAGAAAAACCCCAATTAACCAATATTGAATCAATTCCTGCATTCGTAGCTGCTTGAGTATCTTTTTTAGAATCACCTATTAAAATTGCCTTGTCTTTTGAAGCGTTGAGTTGATTCATTATTTTGTAAATCATTTCTGGATGCGGTTTGGGGTTTTCTACATCATTATATCCCACCAACATATCAAAGTGATGATGTAGGTCTAAGTGAATTAGCATTCGTTTGGCGAAGATTGATGAAGCATTCGTGGCAACTGCAAGTTTACAGTTTTTATTCAAACTTTCAATCAATTCTTTTATTCCATCATAAAGTACAATGTCATTTAAACAGTTTTTATTGTAATACTCATTAAACAATACGTTTTGTTCTTGGGTGAACTCTTCTGTACCATAAAAGAATTTTGCAGAGTTTATATCTGGATCATTGATGTGTTTAAGTACGTGACTTTTTTCCATCTGCTCAAGTCCTATATTATCTCTTACATAATTTATAGTATTAACTATTGCAGCCCCACTATTTAATAAAGTACCATCCATATCAAACATAATTAATTTCATTTGTATCCAATAAACTTTTTTGGCAATTATAGGGTATTTAGAGAAAATATGAGGTTAAGTCGTATGATGTTTTATTTAATAGCATGTATTCAAATTACCGCCTCTGTGCAGATTAACACTTAATTAACATAATAGTGTTACAATTATCTGTCATTATATATTTATACTTTGTAAATAGTAACGCAGCTGATTTGATAAACGCCACGTGAAAACCTTCTGCGTATCTAGAGTGACTCCCATAATTTGTAAGTACTTTTGTGATACTATGTTTTTCTTAAAATTCACGAAGTTTATTTTTTATTTATAAAAAGGTTTTGTATCTATGGATTCAATTAACATCATTTCAATCATAACTATTGCATTCTTGGGCTCTCTTGGACACTGTGTTGGAATGTGTGGGGGAATTGTTATTGCTTATACCAGTACAAAAATTGATGATCAATGGAGTAAAACCAAACAGACAATATCACATATTTTTTATTCATTTGGAAGGATAGTAACTTATATGTTTATTGGTGCAATATTTGGCTACTTTGGTGAAGTTGTTACCATTAGTAAAACGGCAAATGGAATTCTTCTATTACTTACAGGGATTCTGATGGTCCTAGTGGGACTCTCACTTATTGGAAAATTGAAGTTTTTAGCTTTAATTGAACACTCTGTATCTAAGAGTGCTTGGTATCAGGTTACTTTTAAACGACTCATTAAGAGTAATTCTGTAGGAAGTTTTTTTACTTTAGGTTTATTAAATGGTTTACTTCCTTGCGGTTTCGTTTATTTCTTTGCTATAACAGCTATTAGTACAGGTAGTGCAATTAGTGGTATGCTTGTAATGTTAATTTTTGGATTAAGTACTATTCCCGCTTTATTTAGTCTGGGATTCTTTGTAGGTATCTTTAAACAGAGTGCCCTTCGAAACCTTATGATAAAACTGGCAGCAATTTTAGTGGTATTTTATGGAATTTCTGTAATATATTATGGCTACGAGCATATCTCATATGCAAATAAAATCAAAACTGAAAAAGTTAGTTAAATCAAACAGGTTTAACTAACTTTTTTATATTTTTAGGTAAATGTGCGAAGGGAATGGTTTTGTTTTCAATAAAGGTGTCTTTGTCATACACATTTAAGTCTACTGTCATACTTTGAGTATTTAAAAACAATACTTGCAAAGTTAAATTTCTTTCTTCATATTTAATGTTCATTGATTTAACATCAATGAATTTTTTCTTTTTAGCCAAAATAAACCTTTTTTGAGATAATACCAATTAGAAATCAAAAAACACATTAAAGAGTAAATATTTTTATTTTAGGCGAAAAATTTCTTATTTTAAATATATCTATTATACTATACACACATAAAAAATAAAAATACTGTTTAAAGGCTCAAAATGAAATTTAATTATATCGGGAAAACGGGATTAAGAGTTAGTGAAATATGTTGCGGTACTATGACATTTGGTACCACTACCAATAAAAAAGAAGCTTTTAGAATTATGGATAAAGCCTATGAGCGAGGAATAAACTTTTTTGATACAGCTGAGTTATATCCTGTACCTCCAAGTGCAGAACTTGCAGGGATTACAGAAGAAATAGTAGGAGAGTGGTTAAAAACAAAACAACGTGACTCAATTATACTTGCTTCAAAAGTTGCTGGTGCCGCATCAGGATGGTTTGTTCCACCAATTCGACATGGCCTTACTGCAATTGATTCTTTTCATATAGAAAAAGCTGTTGAAAAAAGTTTGAAAAAATTAGATACTGAATACTTGGATTTGTATCAAATGCATTGGCCTGATACAGTTGTACCTATTGAAGAATCACTTGAAGCTTTTGACAGATTAGTTAGAAGTGGAAAAGTAAGATATCTAGGAACTTCAAATGACACTGCTTATGGTTTATCTAAAGCAAATGAAACTTCAAAACATAAAAATCTAAAACGTT
>MAAG01000100.1:46712-54548 GCA_002163065.1 Arcobacter sp. 31_11_sub10_T18 | reverse complement strand
AACTTTTCAATGTTAAACCCAAGGTTTTTTGATGAGTTGAAAACAGTGTGTGAAAATGAAAATATTTCTTTACTTCCATATTCTCCAATGGCAGGTGGGGTATTATCTGGAAAATATAACTCTGATTTTTACCCAGAAGATGCAAGGTTTTCCATGTATCTAAAAAGCGAAAACCCAAGAGTTCAAGCGATGGCCGATAGATTTATAAATAAAAAAACTATGGAAGCCACTGCTAAGTATATTCAATTGGCGAAAGATCTTGGTATCTCTCCTGTAACTCTTGCAATTGCATGGTCAAAACAATTTGATTTTGTAGCTTCTACTATTATTGGGGCTAGAGTTGCTGAACAATTAGATGATTCTTTTGCAGCATTAGACTTAATGTTAAATGAGGATACTTTAAAACAAATAGAAACTATTCAAGCAGAAATATTATACCCAATGGGTTGATTTCTAGTATAAATTTAGCACCATTTGTCTAATACAAATGGTGTGCTTCTTTAAACCATCTACCTAAAACTAACCTTTAAGTGATATTTACAATCAAAAATTAACACCCAATTAACTCTTCATAGATATACTTTTAATTTCCATAATATTGAAAAAATTAATATTTTCAAATTAAATTTACTATTTTACTATTAATATTTATTATTTTGATAACTTTAAGTTTATTAGTAATATTAGGATAACAATACTATATATTCATAACCTATGAGAATTATTTTTTTTAATTATAATAAATTATTGGGAATAAATACTTTACTTTTCTTGATATAGATCAAGAAAAATTAAAAAAACTTGACCTAAGTCAACTAATATATTTTTTTAAGTTAGTTTAAGGTTTATTAAATAATTCATGCTGTATCATTTCAAATAGTCATGATTGAGTGACATATTTTAGGGAGGAAACGAATGCAATCAGAAAATGCATTGAAGTACGATTATACTATTGCTAGGTATTTTATGTACACAACTTTAGTATTGGGAATAGTGGGAATGTTAATAGGTACTATTATTGCCTTTCAAATGGCCTATCCAGAGCTAAATAATTTATTTGGTGAGTATGGAACATTTGGACGATTAAGACCCTTACATACCGATGGAGTTATCTATGGGTTCATGTTAAGTGGAATTTGGTGTACTTGGTATTATATTGGACAAAGAGTTTTAAAAGTATCCATGGCCGAATCAAAATTTCTTATGACCATAGGTAAAATTCACTTTTGGTTATATCTAGCAGTTGTTGCAGTTGCTATGATAAGTCTCGTTTTGGGAATTACAACTTCAAAAGAATATGCTGAGTTTGAATGGCCTATTGATATTTTAGTTGTAGTAGTTTGGATTTTATGGGGAATCAGTATTTTTGGTCTTATTGGTATAAGAAGAGAAAAATCACTTTATATTTCTCTTTGGTATTACATTGCATCATTTTTAGGTGTCGCGATGTTGTATTTATTTAATAATATGGCAATACCAACATATTTTGCAACAGGTTATGGAGATTGGTGGCATAGTGTATCTATGTACTCAGGAACCAATGATGCAATGGTACAATGGTGGTTTGGACACAATGCTGTAGCATTTTTATTCACTGTTGCTATTGTTGCAATGGTTTATTATTTTCTTCCAAAAGAGTCTGGTCGTCCAATTTATTCATATAAATTATCACTTTTATCCTTTTGGGGATTAATGTTTCTTTACCTTTGGGCTGGTGGACATCACTTGCTCTATTCAACAGTGCCAGATTGGATGCAAACAATGGGATCAGTATTCTCAATTGTACTAATTGTACCATCATGGGGATCTGCTGTTAATATTTTGCTTACTATGAAAGGTGAGTGGAATCAAGTACAAGAAAATACTCTGGTTAAGTTTATGATTATGGCTTCTACATTTTATATGTTCTCTACTCTTGAGGGCTCAATTCAATCGGTTAAATCAGTTAATGCTTTAGCACACTTTACAGATTGGATTCCAGGACATGTTCATGATGGAACACTTGGTTGGGTAGGATTTATGATTATGGCTGCAATATTCCATATGTTACCAAGATTATATAAAAGAGAAATATATAGTAAAAAACTTATGGAAACACAACTTTGGATGCAAACAGTTGGAGTTGTATTGTACTTTACAAGTATGTGGGTTGCAGGGATTACTCAAGGTATGATGTGGAGAGCCTCTGATCAGTATGGTAATTTGGCTTATTCATTTATAGATACAGTAACTGTTTTACATCCATATTATACTATTAGAGGTGTTGGTGGTTTGTTATACTTATTGGGATTTTTTATATTTGTTTATAACGTTTATAAAACAATTACTTCTGGTAGAGTTCTTGATAAAGAACCTCAATATGCATCACCAGTTGCACCATAAAGAAAGGAGAATATATTATGTTTAGTTGGTTAGAAAAAAATCCGTTCTTTTTGGCTGTTGCTATTTTTTTAGTCATTGCTTTTGCAGGGGTAATTGAAATATTACCAGATTTTGCAAAACAATCTCGTCCACTGGTTGGAACAAAACCATATACGGTGTTAGAACTTGCTGGAAGACATGTGTATATTAAAGACAGCTGTAATAGTTGTCATTCCCAATTAATCAGACCCTTTAAGTCTGAAACCGATCGTTATGGAAAATATTCTCTTAGCGGTGAATATGCCTATGATAGACCATTTTTATGGGGTTCTAAACGTACAGGACCTGATTTATTGAGAGTGGGTAATTATAGAACTACTGATTGGCATGAGCATCATATGTGGGAACCATCATCGGTTGTTCCTGGAACAATTATGCCTTCATATAAACATATGTTTACCAATGAGGCAAAAATTGAAACAGCTTACGCTGAAGCTTTAACAGTTAAAAATGTGTTTAAAACACCCTATGATCAAGAAGGAATGCCAAAACTTGGTACTTGGGAGCAGGCAAATAAAGCAGCTTTAGAAGAAGCAAAATTAATTGTTGCAGATATGAAAGATGAAAAAGTTAAACAAGCAGTTGCTAATGGTAAAATTCCTGAAATTGTAGCCATTATCGCATATATGAATAGTTTAAAGTAAGGAGTCTCTTTTGGAATTTAATGTTGAAACCTTAAAAGAAGTTCAAGCGTATGCATATTTTGCCTTTACAGGATTATTGTGTGTGATTTTATATTCATACATCTATCATCTATACAGTAGCGATAAAAAAGGTAAAACAAATTATGAAAGCTATTCAAATATCGCACTTGATGATGATATAGATTCAACTCCTATAAAAAAAGATATTAAAACTGATAAAACAAAAATTGGAGCAAATTAATGAATTGGTTAGATGATGATGTAAATCAGCTCTCACTACTTGGAGCTGTATTAATAATATTGATTTCTACTGTTGTTGTTAGAAAATATATCAAACAGATGAAAACCGATAAAAGTACGGGTGAACTTATTGATAAAAGCTGGGATGGAATTCGTGAATACAACAATGAATTACCTATTGGTTGGGCTGTTTCATTTTTGGTATTAATTGCTTGGGCTTTTTGGTATTTCTTTATTGGATATCCAGTAAATTCTTTTTCGCAAATTGGGCAATGGAATGAGGAAGTATCTCAAAAAAATGCACAATTTGCAAAAAAATGGGAAAATCCTGATAAAGAAACTTTAATGGGCATGGGTGAGGGAATATTTTTGGTTCAATGTGCTCCATGTCATGGTATTACTGGTGATGGTATTGATGGAAAAGCCACTGATTTCTCACAATGGGGAACAGTTGCTGGAATTGAAAACTCAATCATTAATGGTTCAAAAGGATTGCAATATCCTCTGGGGGATATGCCTGGAGGATTACTTCAAGATAAAGCTGAAATTAAAGCAGTATCAAAATACATTATGAATGGTTTAAAAAACGAGCCCAAAGGTAAAGAAGTATATGAAATGATGTGTGCTTCATGTCATGGTATGGATGGAAAAGGAATGGATGGTCTTTCTCCTAACTTGGCGACTTATGGAACCTCTGTATTTGTAAAAGATGTGTTAAGTAGGGGTAAAAAAGGTCATCTTGGGGATATGCCAAAATTTGAAGATGGAAGATTAAGTGATATTCAAAAAGAAGCTGTTGGACACTATATCTTGTCTCTGGGAGAATAAGGAGCTAAAATGGAAGAAAATAAAAGAAATTTATTTGCATTAAATGGTATTACTGGAATGTTAATTGCAACGGCTTTACTTATTAGTATTTTGGTTGTGTTAACGTATTTGGGTTTAAGTGTTCAACAAAATGAAGCATCAAATTTTTATGAAATTAAAAATGCAAAAGATATAAAAACAAATAGTGTTGATAATGCAAAGCATTACAACCTTAAAGGGAGCAAATAATGAAACTAGAAGTCCTTATTACTATAGGCTTATTAGCACTTGCCGTTACGGTGGTGTGGATAGTATTAACTCCTAATCATTTGTTTGTAGGTTAACCTTGAAAACGAATATATTATTAAAGAAAGCAGTTTTATTAACTGTTTTCTTCATATTTCTACAAACTTTAGTTCAAGCGCAATATTTAAAAAGCCCAAAAAACCTTATTAATGAAAAAGCAGTTGAAAAAATTGAAGAAATTGGAAGAGAAATAAATAATAAGTTAAATATAAACTTGTATTTATATGCCAATGAAACCATTGGTGGAAAAACAATGGTTCAGTACCGAGAAGAAATTAGAAAATTACAAAAAGAATCATATGTTATATTATTATTTACTCAAAAAGAAAAAAAAGTTGACATAATAACATCGAAAAATTTAGAAGGTAAATTTGATATTGAAGAAGTATTAAACCCTTTTAGCGGAACTATCATCCCTTTATTAATTACTAAGCCCAAAAAAGATGCTATAGATGATAGAGTAAGTGCTGCAATGTTGAATGGATATGCTGATATTGCTGATAAACTGGCTCAAAGTTTTGATATTGAGCTAAGTACATCCATAGGAAACAGCAACAGAGATATTATTAATACTATGAGAGTGATTTTTTATATAACTATAATAATCATACTTGGTTTATATTTTAGGAAAAAATTTGCAAGAAAAAAACAATAAAAAAAGCTTTTGGCCATATGGAATAATAATTAGCATCCTTTTAGTTGCTATTGCTTGTGCTGTTAATGTCAAAATTGCCTTGGATCACCCAGTAGAGTACGATACATATTTTTTATCAAAAAAACAAGTACTTGATGAGGACATTAATAATTTATTGGCTTCTCAAGATATGTTCAATTCAAAATATACTATTGATGTTATATATACTAAGTTTGAAGAAAAAAATAATGAAGTTAAAATTAGAATTATAAATAAACTTACACAAGAAATTATTAAAAATGCAAACCTTGAATTATTGATTACAAGACCAGATACTTCTGCTTTTGATATCAAGCCAAAATTTTTAGGAGTATCAAATAATGAGTATACTTTTGAACCTTTTAACATCAATAAAAAAGGCAGATGGCAAATACTATTTACAACAAGTATTGGTGAACTTTCAAGTTTTACAAAACTAGAAACTTATGCAAGTCACAAATAAACTCTCAACTTGTAACCATTGTCACTTAGAGTTTGACAATACTGCTATGATTTTTGAAACCTTGGACCAACAAGAGTATTCTTTTTGTTGTAAAGGCTGTCAGAGTGTTTTTCATCTTCTTAAAGATGAGGGATTGGATAGTTTTTATGAAAAAGTTGGTTCAAAAAAACTGCAACCAGTTAATAATAAACATGCCAGTTTGAGTAAGTTTGATCAAACTGGTTATGAAAAAAAATACATCAAGTCAAATAATGACTTAAA
Organism: Arcobacter sp. 31_11_sub10_T18; assembly: GCA_002163065.1. Classification (GTDB taxonomy): domain Bacteria; phylum Campylobacterota; class Campylobacteria; order Campylobacterales; family Arcobacteraceae; genus MAAG01. The sequence goes on along the minus strand of MAAG01000100.1, from coordinate 48,733 downwards.
AGAAGTTTCTTTAATTATTGAAGGTATTCATTGCAACGCTTGTGTTTGGTTAAATGAAAAAATATTACATCACTGTGAGGGTATAATTGAGGTAAGTATAAATTACACCAATCACAAGGCAAAAATAGTTTGGGATCCAGAACAGATAAAACTTTCTGAAATTGTAGAAAAAATTCAATCTATTGGTTATGATGCATATGCGTATGATTCAAGTTTGCAAGAAGAAAGAGTTAATAAAGTAAGAAAAAATTATTACTCTCGCTTACTTGTGGGAATATTTTGTACTATGAATATTATGTGGATAGCAGTTGCTCAGTATGCAGGTTTTTTTACAGGTATGAGTCAAAGTGTAAAAGGTATTCTAAATTTTGCTGAATTTATTCTAGCTACCCCAACTTTATTTTATACTGGGTGGTTTTATTTTAAAGGTTCTTATTACGGTTTAAAAAACAAAATGATTAATATGGATTTTTTAATTGTGACTGGTACTTTGTCCACTTATTTCTACTCAATATATGTAAGTATTTCAGGCGTTGGGGAAGTTTACTTTGAATCTGTGACAATGATTATAACTTTCATTTTTGCAGGCAAGTACTTAGAAGTATTAAGTAAGAAAAATGCAGTAGACTCTCTGGATGGAATTTCTTCTTCTATTCCTGCGGAAGTTACTGTTGTGCACAATGGTATTAAAACAGTAGTTGATACTACTGCTGTTAAAATAGATGATTTAATAGAGGTCAAACCAGGAGAAAAAATTGCTATAGATGGGGTAGTTTTTGAAGGAACTGGTAGTTTTGATGAAGCCAGTATTAGTGGTGAATCCATTCCCCTGTTTAAAAAACAAGGCGATAAAATCTCTAGTGGGACTGTATGTTTGGATAGTGTGATTACCTATAAGGCAAGTAGTAATTTCTCAAATTCTATGATTCAAAGTATTACTACACTTCTTGAAGAATCCTTATCGAAAAAACCAAAAATAGAAAAAATTGTTAATCAAATATCAGGTTATTTTTCGTTGATGGTATTGGCTATGTCTGTTTTAACTTTTATAGGATGGAAAATACTGGGCGTATCTTTTGAAGATGCCTTTATTATTTCCATATCGGTTATAGTTATTGCCTGTCCTTGTGCACTAGGTTTAGCAACACCAGTTGCCACATTAATTGGTGTTGCTTTAGGGGCAAAAAAAGGAATTTTGTTTAAAACATCATCTCATCTTGAGACAATGGCTAAAGCTACAACAATAGTTTTAGATAAAACAGGAACTATTACTAACGGTAAGCCAGATGTTGTAAATTTCTCAAAAGAAGAAGATTTTGACTTAAATCTTTTGTATTCTCTCGTAAAGTCCTCAACCCACCCAATTAGTAAAGCCATTGCAAAATATTTAGAAAGAATTGATGAAAATATTACAGAGTATAGTTTGTCCAATATAAAGAATATTGAAGCCAGAGGTTTAAAGGCAAGTTATGATGATAAAAATATTTTAGGTGGAAATACAGAGCTTTTTAAAGAGATGAAAATAAACTGTGACATAACATCCTGTTCATCAGTTTTTGTATTTGCGGTGAACAGTATTATTGTGTGTTCATTTGAATTAGAAGATAAGTTAAAAGTGGGTGCTACAAAGACAATAAAAGATCTGAAAGAACTGGGACTTGAAGTGATTATGTGCACGGGTGATAACGAAAATGTTGCAAATGATATTGCAAAAAAAATTGGAATACTTAGTGTCTATAGTGCTATGTTACCAAAAGACAAAGCAAGTTTAGTTCAAGACCTACAAAAAGACAAGAAAATAGTTATTACTGTAGGCGATGGTATCAATGATGCATTAGCTCTAAGTACCAGTGATATTTCTATTGCTATGGGTAACAATACTGATTTAACAGTTAAAGTAAGTGATATTATTTTCATCAACAATAAAATAACTACTTTATATGATGCTGTAATATTAAGTAGAAACGTATTTAAAACAATCAAACAAAACTTGTTTTTTTCTCTTTTTTATAACTTTGTTA
>MAAG01000100.1:0-46650 GCA_002163065.1 Arcobacter sp. 31_11_sub10_T18 | reverse complement strand
AGTTCACTAATAGTGGTTGGAAATTCAATACGAATTAAAAGGACATTTAAAGATGGACGATAATGTAATAAGTGCAATGCTTTTTGTTTCTCTTGGTTTGGGAGCTTTGGGATTATTTGCTTTTTTATGGGGATTAAAAACAGGACAATTTGATGACTCAAGTAAATTTCTAGATGGTGCTTTACATGATAGTGAAGAGGATTTGAATTCTGCAAAACATATGGAAGATAAACAAAAAAAAGCAAAAGGAAACATAGATGACTAGAGCGCTATTGAAAAATTGGATACCATACCGATATAAACGATATTATGCTTTTGCCGCATTTACAATTATCTCACTAGTTTTACCTTTTATAGTTATTAATGGTAATCACTTTTTATTATTAAGTTTTGATTATTTTCAATTTCATTTATTTTTTGTCAAATTTGATATGCAAGAATTATATTTAATTCCAATTTTGCTTATGATTTTATTTATTGGAATATTTTTTATAACTGCATTAGGTGGAAGGATTTGGTGTGGCTGGATGTGTCCCCAAACAATATTTAGAATCATCTTCCGTGATTTAATTGAAACTAAAATACTCGGAATTAGAAAAAGAATTAAAAATAAACAAAAACTGCCAGAAGAAGGGCAGTATTTCAAAAAATTAATTGCACTCATTCTTTGGACTATAATATCAATTATGGCCGCTGCAAACTTTTTATGGTACTTTATACCTCCAGAAGATTTTTTTGTTTATTTATTAAATCCCCTTGAACATTATCTTATGTATGGAATATTAATAGGAACGGTTGTTTTTTTCGTTTATATAACTATAAAACTAAAAGAAGACTTTTGTATCTATGTTTGCCCTTATGCCAGAATACAATCGGTTATGTACGATACAGAAACCATTCAAACAATTTACAACCCTTTACGAGGTGGGAAAATCTATGAGAATGAAACTAAAATATTTAATCACAAAAGAGATTTAATTAAAGTTGAGGAAAATGCTGAATGTACCCTATGTGACTCTTGTGTAAAGGTGTGTCCTACTCATATAGATATTAAAAAGGGTCCGTCACAACTTGAGTGTATTAATTGTTTAGAATGTATTGATGCTTGTACAGAAGTACAATCAGCTTTTAATAGACCTTCTTTGATTTCTTGGAGTAACGAGCCTGCCAATATTGAAAAAAGAAAACCAAAGTTTTTTAGACCCAGAATACTGGTTTATGCTTTTGTTCTTTTTGCACTTACGATTGGATTATTCATAGCAGGAAGTAAAAAAGAATTTATGCTTTTAAATATCAACAGAACCACACAGTTATATAAGGTGAAAGAAAATCGAGTTGTTGAAAATGCATATACCTTTCTTTTTCAAAACACGGATAATATTGACCACACTTATTACTTTAGAGTTGTTAATAATGAAAAAATAAAAATAAAAAGACCTCAAAAGTCATTTTTATTAAGTGCAGGTAAGAAGGTCAGAAAAATAGTTGTATTAAGTACCAGTGAATTATTAGCAAAGAACGATAGGCTTGATGTTGCCTTACCCGTAGAAATTGAAGCTTATGCAATAGATAACAAAAATAAGATCAAAGTTTTAAGAAGTAGTACTTTTATTTACCCAAGATTTGACAAACTAAGTAAATAAATTGGAAAAATGTTGACGATGAATCATCACTAATTGCACGACGAATAGTAGAAGAAGCAGGTAAAGACTTTTATAAATAGTAGTGGAATGTATAATACTTATGGATAATTATTATTTCAAGATAAATTTTGTCTTAAATAATTTAATTTATTCATTTATACTATGGGTAATTTAATAATTTTTTACTATAATACGCTCCAATTAAAAACAAAAGGAATATAATGTTAGTAACACAAAAAGCTCCAAATTTTACAGCTACAACTGTACTTGGTAATAACGAAATCGTTGCAGATTTTAATCTGTATGAAAATTTTGGTGAAAAGGGAACTGTACTGTTTTTTTACCCACTAGATTTTACATTTGTTTGTCCATCTGAAATTATTGCATTTGATAAAAGACTTGACGAATTTACTTCAAGAGGAATCAATGTTATTGGTGTATCTGTAGATTCACAATTTTCTCACTTCGCTTGGAAAAGTACTGCTATTAACGATGGTGGAATCGGACAAGTTAGATATCCATTAGTTGCGGATTTAACTAAACAAATTTCTAAAGACTATGACGTATTACTTGACGGTGGTGTTGCATTAAGAGGAAGTTTTTTAATTGATGCTGATGGTACAGTTAGACATGCAGTTATTAATGATTTACCACTTGGTAGAAATATTGACGAAATGATCAGAATGGTAGACACTATGTTATATACAAATGAACATGGTGAAGTTTGTCCTGCAGGTTGGACTAAAGGTGATGACGCAATGAAACCAACAACTGCTGGTGTTGCTGAATACTTAACTGGTCACGAGGGTGATTTATAGTGTTTAAAATTAATAATTATGTTGATATTGGTGAAATAATTAGAGAGGCTAAAAAAGACTTTACTAATAAGTAATCGTTAATTTAATATCACATATTTATTAGAGAAAGGGGAATCATTTATGATTCCCCTTTTTTTATGCTATTTACCTATAAAAATTCTACTTGTTTCTTTATTTGCTTTAATCAGTGATTCGTCCGCTTTTTCTAAAAAATGAATCAGTTTTTCTTTTTGAGTATGGCAAGCTGTCCCAATACTGACAATTAATCGGGTATCATTCATTGCCATTTTATTTACAATTGATTCAACTTCATTTTTGATTTCACTTGTAATGATACTTAACTCTTGAGTTAGAGTACCAATTATAAATATACCAAATTCGTTGTTACATAATTTTATTGGAATATTACTTTCATCAATTATGTTTTCAATAACATCAGCAATTTGAGTTAAAATCACATCTCTTTGAACGCAGCCAAACTTTTCAGATACTTCATCCAGATTATTAATGTCTATTAGAACCATACAAATAGAATAGTTAGAATCTTTATTATGTACTGCAATTAAGTGTTGAATAGTATTATGCATATATTCTACAGTGTAAAAATCAGTTAGGGTATCTTTGATTGTAGATTCGTAATCTTGAACATCCAATTCTTTTTTTGGTTTGTTTTTTTCGGCAAATTCTTTTGGAAATATAGCCATAATTGAATCTTTGATTTTTTTAGGATTTAGTGGTTTTAGAATATAACCTTTAGCCCCATACTTGATGGCTTCAACAATTAATGAATCATCTCCCTTTGAAGTAAGCATGACAATATTTGCATTTTTATAATCATCTCTTATTATTTTTAGTGCTTCAATTCCTGTCATTTCAGGCATGTTCACATCCATGGTCACAAAGTCAGGTTTATGTTTTTTATATAATTCAATACCTTCTTTTGCACTTTTAGCAGCAGCTATAACATTAAACCCCAAATCTATGAGCATTTTTTCTAACATTTTTCTAATTGTTAAGGAGTCATCTATTATTAAAATGTTTAACATTTACTTCCTTTTAGTTTTAGCACAAATAAAGAATAATAAACCAATCAAAAAATAAGTGATTAAAGTTAATATATTTTAATTGTTACATAAGCATTACACGTTTTAAATAAAAATAAAAATTATTTTTTTGAATCAGGAAGTTTTTCAAGATTCAAATAGAAATATTTAAAAAATAAATAATATATTATTTCAGATTATACCCTTATATAGGTAATAATTAACATTTATTTTTGAATTAATAATTTAAATAAAACTATTTTATACAATTCTTTAAATTAGCTTGTTGACATTATAGGGAAATATATATAAAATAATGTTTATAGTTATTAGGAAAGGTCAAAAAGATGGAATCAATTAAATTCTTAAGTACACTTAATGTAATGTATGTAGAAGATGATCAAGAAATAAGTGAGAAAATGAAAAATATATTTGACAAAATTTTCAATACTACTATTGTTGCAACAAACGGAGAAGAAGGTGTCAATAAATTTCTTGAATGCAAGAATAATGATGTTCAAATAGATGTAATTATAAGTGATATAAATATGCCTAAAATATCAGGTTTAGATATGATAAAGAAAATAAAAGAAATTGATAATGAGGTGCCTTTTATTTTAACAACCGCATATAGTGACCAGGAGTATTTATTAAAAGCTATTAATTATGGAGTTGTGCATTATTCTATTAAACCCATCAATTTAAAAGAGCTAATAAAACATGTGGAAGAGGTTTGTGAGGCTAAATATAAACTCAAAATCATTGAAAATAAAAATAATGAACTTTTGGAGTATTTACATATTATTGATCAGGTTGCCATTGTTTCGAGAATTGACTTAAACGGAAACTATGTTTTTATTAATGAAATATTTTGTCATGTATCAGGTTTTACTAAAAATGATTTATTGGGTAAACACAAAGATCTTATTAAACATAAAGATATGCCAATTGAAGTTTATGATGAATTGTGGAGTAGCCTTCAAGATGGTCAGAAATGGAGTGGTAAGTTAAAAAATATGAGTAAAGATGGGAATGAATATTTTACAAAAACAACAGTTATACCATATTACGACATGAACACAGTGCAAATAACAGAATATGTTGAAATAAGTTTTCCCATAACAGTTGAAGAACATGAAAAGAGAGAATTTAGAAAAAAAGTTATTCATAATATACAAGAAACTAAAAGACAAAATTTTGTGGCAAGAAAAATGATTGATGAATTACAAAGTAAACTTGAAAAATATAAACATATTGATATATTAGAAGAATCAATTAAAACAGAAAGAGAAAAAACTAAACAATTTAAAAAACAAAATCAATACTATGAAAGTTTACTAAGTGTTGTTAATATTGATAAAGAACTAAAAAAAGTAGAAACTGTTAATGATACACAAAGAATAATCGGAGAATTAAGTAAAGCAAAACATAAAAACGAGAATTATCTAAAACAAGTAAATGAATTTAAAAGAGAAATAAATAATAGAATTAACTTATGTGATACTTTAAGTAATAAGGTAAAACAACAAGCTAATTTAATTCAAGACCTAAGAGAACAAGTTAAAAATTGTCCAATAGATTTAGACAGTTTTAAAAGTGCATAATTCTTGTAATAAATAATATAATTTTATTATTTATTATTCTTTTACTTTATAAAAGTCATATTTTCTACTTAAAAGTCACAATTCTTCTCTCTGATTCGATGAAATTACAACTCCTCTTAAATATAAAAATCACATTTAATCACGAGTATTTAGACTTATCAGACATAAAAATTAAATTGTTCTTATAGCCTACGCTTGATATTAATTTCACGAAGTAACTTTAAAGTTACATTTTGTTTTTTTTCGATAAAATTATTTTCTGGGAAGAGATACTAGTTATTTATAATAAATAACAGATTTAAAAGGAGAGTTTTATGTTTAAAAGGTTAAATATAAAGACAAAAATTATATCATCTACCATTTTGTCTTTAATTTCGTTGTCTGTAATACTTGGAGTTATATCAGTAATAAATTCTAAAGATGCATTAATGCAAAAAAGTTACTCTGTGTTAACAGCAGTAAGGGATAGTAAAGTAAAACAAATAAATACATTTTTTAGTGAACGAATCGGAGATATTAATGTTTTATCTAAAAGCAAAAATGTTATTGATTTAAGTAGTTCACTGTTGGGTATTCATGAAACATTAAATTTGAGTTATGATTCTAAGTTTCCTGTTAATAATGCTTTAATCCAAAAAGAAACTTTAAAACACGAAAACTTCTTCCAAACATATGCAAAAGAATATGGCTATTATGATGTGTTTTTGATTGATAAAAAATTTGGACATGTTTTATATAGTCAAGCAAAAGAATCAGATTATGGTGAAAACTTAGGTTCTGGAATACTTAAAGATAGTGGTTTAGGAGAAGTTTGGGGAAAAGTAAAAGAACTACAAAGACCTGTTTTTGTGGATATGAAACCTTATGGACCAAGTGCAAATGCACCAGCTATGTTTTTAGGTTCTCCTGTATATACTAACGGACAATTTAATTCTATTTTGGTATTTCAGATTAGTGATTCATCTATTAACTCAATTATGAAATTTAGAAAAGGATATGGGTACTCACAAGAAGATTACTTGGTTGGTTCTGATAACTTAATGAGAAGTGATAGTTTTTTAGACCCTAAAAATCATTCATTAAAAGCATCTTTTGCAAACCCTGCTTTAGGGAGTGTAAACACTCAAGCTGTTAAGGAAGCATTTGATGGTCAAAATGACACTAAGATTATAATTGACTATAACAATAATCCTGTTTTATCCGCTTATACTCGTGTAAAAGTAGGGCAAGATTTACAATGGGCTTTATTATCTGAGATAGATGAGTCAGAAGTATTAATTGAGCCAAATGCCTTAAGAGATGAAATATTTCTATACTCTGTAATTGTTTTAGCATTTTTTGTACTGTTTATGTTTTTTGTTATCAATAACAGTCTTGTTAAACCTTTAGATAATTTCCAAGTGGGACTTTTGAGTTTTTTCAAGTATTTAAATAAAGAGACAAATGATGTTGTTATGTTAAAGGTCAATTCTGATGATGAAATAGGTAGTATGTCAAATGTCGTTAACCAAAATATTCTTATGACAAAAACTTTACTGGAAGATGACAATAGATTTTTGGACGAAGTTCAAGAAATGGTCAATGAAGTAAACAATGGGTTTTTACACAAAAGATTTGTTAATAATGTTCAATCTGAAAACCTTGAGCAACTAAGAAATAGTTTTAATAAAATGTTAGAGAGTTTAAATACGAATGTAGGTTCTGATACCAATAAAATACTTTCTGTTTTGGAAAGCTTTTCCAAGTTGGATTTTACCAATACTATTAAAAATGATACGGGAAAAATTTCAATGGCACTTAATGATGTCTCAAAACTTATAACTTCAATGTTGATTGAAAATAAATCAAACGGATTAACTTTGCAAAATAGTTCTAATATACTATTGAGAAATGTTGATACTTTGAATCATAATTCAAATGAAACAGCAACTGCCTTGGAAGAAACAGCTGCATCTTTAGAAGAAATGACTTCGAATATTAGTGAAAATACATCCAATGTTGGGAAAATGTCATCTTATGCAAATACTCTTACTTCCTCAGCTAACGAAGGACAAAAACTAGCAACTAAAACAACCCAAGCCATGGATGAAATTAATACTCAAGTGAGTGCTATTAATGATGCTATTGGTGTAATTGATCAAATATCTTTTCAAACAAATATTTTGTCACTAAATGCTGCGGTTGAAGCAGCAACTGCGGGTGAAGCAGGAAAAGGATTTGCAGTTGTTGCACAAGAAGTACGTAATTTAGCCTCAAGAAGTGCCGAGGCAGCAAAAGAAATTAAAAATTTGGTTCAAACTGCAAATAGTAAAGCAAATGAAGGAAAGTCCATTGCAGATTCTATGATAAGTGGTTATGATGGATTAAATCAAAATATTTCTAAAACACTGGAGTTAATTACAGATGTGGAATCAGCATCAAAAGAGCAGTTATCTGCAATTGAACAAATAAATGATGCTGTTTCTGAACTGGATCGACAAACACAAGAAAATGTTTCTGTTGCTAATACAACACAAGAAATAGCGGCTCAAACTGATAAAATTTCAACGTTAATTGTTTCAAATGCCAATGATAAAGAATTTGATGGTAAAAACGATGTTCAAGCAAAAGATATGGGTCTTGACAATACTGAATATACTACAATGGCTCCTATAAATGAACTTAATTCAACAAAGTCAGAAATATGTATTGGTGATGAGCTAAATCCAAGTTGTACTAAGGTTAAAGTAAAAACGGTTAATCAATCTTTTTATGATAATAACGATGAAGTTGAAGGAGAGTGGGAAAGTTTTTAAATAACTATATCTAAAGGATTGGATAACTCCTCCAATCCTCTTGACTTCACTTAAACGCCAATTTGCTTTAGCAATCTCTCTATTTGACCAAGCAGAAAATAAATCCCCTTATATTTATTATTAGACTATTTAATGTATAATACTTTTGATTATAAAGGATACAAATGCAGTTAAGAGTGTATTACGAAGATACTGATACAGGTGGGGTAGTTTATCACTCCAACTACTTAAATTTTTGTGAAAGAGCACGTAGTGAACTATTTTTTCAAAAAGGCTTATCTCCGCATACAACAAATGCATTTTTTGTAGTAACTCATATTGATGCAAAGTTTATAAAACCAGCATTACTTGGAGATATATTAAATATTAAGACTCTATTATTAGAAACAAAACAAGCGTCATTATCAATGAGCCAAAATATTTATAGAGATGATAAACTTATTTTCAAGGCCATTGTAAAAGTAGCTTATTTAAAAGATAGAAAACCTTCTAAAATACCAATGGATATTTTAGATATATTTAAAGGGATATGATGAAAGTTATTCTTAGTATTTTATTGATTGCCACATTTACTTTTGCAAAAGACTTTACATATTTTTTGCCTCAGGATTCAAGTAAATTAAAAGCGCATATTGAAAACCTAATTGATACCTCTACCAAAAGTATTGATATTGCCATGTATAATTTTTCTTATAAAAAATTTGCAAAGTTACTCAATCAAGCAGTAAAGAGAGAAGTCACTGTCAATGTGATTTTTGACAAACATAAAGTAGAAACAGACAAAGACTCAAGATATAAGTATCTTAAAAATAAAGGTATCCATTCTTACTTGTCAGATAAAAAGATGCATTTAAAAATTGCACTTTTTGATAATAAAGTGGCAATCTTGGGAAGTCTCAACTGGACAAAAGCCTCTTTTAACGACAATTACGAGATAGTTCACATTACAGATAATATTAATGTGATATCTAAGTCTCAAAAGATATTTAAAGAATTAAAAAAATAAAGGATTAGAAACGTGTTAGAAATATTTATAATTGGATATATTTTATATTATGTAATTGCAGTTTATACTTCAATTTCACAAAAGAATTTTGTAAAAAGTGCCATGAAAAAAACTGCTGTTATTTTAGAAAAAGACAAGTATACCGAAGCTGGACATTATTCCATGGACAAGGAAACTATTTCATTAATATCTCATTGTTATGATTTGATATTATTCTTATTTTGGATCGTTTTTGGACTAGAACTACTTGACCAAGCTATAAACATTGAAAATGGTTTACTCAAAGCAATTGTCTTTGTTGATTTATTTATTATTATTAACTGGATTTTTGGATTACCCTTTGAACTATACTCAACTTTTAAATTAGATAAAGATTACGGGTTTTCAAATATGACTTTTTCCTTATATGTTAAAGACACTATAAAAACTGGATTTTTATTTTTATTGTTTGGAAGTGCAGTTATTGCTGGGATTTCTTTTATTATAAAAAGTTTTGATACTTGGTGGATATGGGGGTTTGTATTTATTTTTGCAATTTTAATTTTAATAAATATGTTGTATCCAATTATAAGAGATAAAATGTTTGATAAGTTTGAGCCTTTGAAGGACAAAGAGTTAGAATCAAAAATCGAAAAACTTCTTAGTGGTGTTGGCTTTAAAAGCTCTGGTGTATTTCAAATTGATGCCAGTAAAAGAGATAACAGATTAAATGCCTATTTTGGTGGTCTTGGAAGTACAAAAAGAGTAGTGCTTTATGATACTTTGGTTGAAAAACTTACTCATAACGAACTTTTAGCTGTTTTAGGACATGAACTTGGACATTTTAAAAATGGTGATATCATAAAGAATATTGGAATTATGGGACTTGTTTTATTTGTATTTTTTGCAATTTTTGGAAATCTATCCAATGAATTATTTGAAACATTACACTTAACTAATGAACCGTATTCTATTATTGTTTTATTTTTAATATTTTCGCCTATTTTATCTTTTTTCTTGATGCCATTAATTTCTGCAATCAGTCGTCACAATGAATACGCAGCAGATGAATTTGGAAGTAATTTATCATCAAAAGAAGATTTGGTTTCCGCGTTATTAAAACTGGCAAATGAAAATAAATCCTTTCCTTTATCTCATCCAATTTATGTGTTTTTCTATTATTCTCACCCACCTTTGGTGGAAAGATTAAAAGAACTTGGTTATAAAAGTGGTGATAGTACTTAATGAGTGTTGAAATAAATGAACTTTTAGTTTTTTTTGCTGGTTTGTTTTTTGGGGTAGTCATAGTTTGGCTGCTTCTTGCTCAAAAACATAAATTAGAATTAAAATCATTTATTCTTGAATCAAATCTAAAAATTAAAAATATAAACGATAAACTTCAGAGTGAAAGAGATCACTTTGAAGAAAAAGTTAAAATCTTAGATGAATCAAAACAACAATTAAAACTTGAATTTGAAAACCTTTCCAATAAAATATTGGAACAAAACTTAAAAAAAACCAATACCAATTTATCTAATGTGTTAACGCCTCTAAAAGACCAAATCCAAAACTTTGGGAATAGGGTGAATGAAATATATAGCGATGAAACGAAACAGAGAACATCACTTTTAGGAGAAATTAAATACCTCAAAGAGTTAAATAATCAAATAAGCCAAGATGCAATAAATTTAACCCAAGCTTTAAAAGGGGAAAATAAAACCCAAGGAGATTGGGGTGAGATGATATTATCACGAATTTTAGAAGAATCAGGATTAAAGGAGGGGCGGGAATATTCTACTCAAAGTTCATATACTTCAGAAATAGGAAAAAGAGTACGTCCTGATGTGATTTTACATCTGCCACAAGACAAAAATATTATAATTGACTCTAAGGTATCTTTAGTGTCTTATTTGAAGTATAATGAAGCGCAAAATAAAGATGAGCAATCATTTGCACTAAAAGAATTGATAAACTCATTAAAAAAACATATTAAAGATTTAAGCTCTAAAGAATATGAAAATATTCAAGAAATAAAATCTTTAGATTTTGTATTGATGTTTATTCCTATCGAATCTGCTTTTATGCTGGCGGTGTCTAATGAGAGTACACTTTTTAAAACTGCCTTTGAAAACAATATCATGCTTGTTTCTTCGTCAACTCTTTTGATAACACTTAGGACCATTGAAAATATTTGGCAATATGAATATCAAAATAAAAATGCACAACTAATAGCAAAAAAAGCAGCCCATATGTATGATAAGTTTGCATCTTTTGTTGATGATTTACATGATATTGGAAAAAATATTGATAAAACACAAAGGTCATATGATTTGGCATTTAATAAGTTAAGTGAAGGAAAAGGAAATTTATTATCAAGGGTTGACGAGTTTAAGACTTTAGGCGTAAATCCTAAAAAAAACCTAGGCTAGTTAAGAATTTAACCAGTCTAGGGATAAAAATAAGACTCTATTTATTTATTTCTTGTACTTATAATTGATTTAGTAATAAGATATCGGCTAAATCACCCTTTTTTAAATCTTTTGAAGTCTCATCTTGAATTAATAAAGCTGGGGAGTCAAGCATATTGGTTAAGATTGCACTGGTTCCTGATTTTTTCCCCTCAAAGTTAATAATATATTCACCTTTTTCATAACTCACATTACACGCTGAAAATATTGTTTTTGGCATTTTTAACGGAAAGTCTTGGGAAATTCTAGCTTTAACAATAGGTAGTGTTTCACCAGCACCTCTTAGTTTATATATCATAGGTAATAAATAAAGCACTGCACATACAGTACTTGAGTATGCAAATCCAGGTAAGGCAATAATTAGTTTCCCATCTTTTTTAGCAATTAGTATATGCATGCCTGGTTTTATTTTTACCCCATGAAATAATACTTCTGCATCCAATTCTTCTTTAATAACATCTTGTACAAAATCGTAATCACCAACAGAAACACCTCCTGTGGTAACTACAATATCCGCTGTTTTTAAGCAGTTTTTTAACAAAGTTGTAATACTTTTTTTATCATCTGCTACTACACCCATTTGAATTGTATTAACATTGGCTTTTTTAACCAAAGCTTCTATTGTTAAGTGGTTTGAACTTCTAATTTGAGATTCATTTGTTTGCACTTCTCCCAAATCAAGTATTTCAGTACCCGTTGATGCAATAGCAACAGTAGGGTTAATAAAAACTTCAACTTGAGAAATATTTAATGATGCCAAAACTCCAATTTCAGCAAAGCCAATTTTTGCACCTTTTTCAATGAGAACTTCATCTTTTTTATAGTTTTCTCCAATATCTCTTGTTGCAAAAGTTTTGTTAACGACCTTATCTATGACTATATCAGATCCAACAACAGTGACATTTTCAATTGGAATTAAAGTATCACTTCCTTCTGGCATTAACGAGCCAGTAAACGTTTTAATACAAACCCCTAATGATACCTTTGAGTTTACAACAGTCCCTGCAGGGTTCTTATCAATAATTTCCAGCTGTTTTAATTCTTGATCTTCAAATCTGATAGCATAACCATCCATCCCAGAAGTAGGGTGTGCTGGTGAGTTGTGATCTGCAATAATATCATTGGCCAATATCTGATCAAGGGCATTACTTAAAAACAATTTTTGTGTTGATCTTGTGCCAAAGTCAATGTTATTTAATATGTCTAAAGACTCTCTATAATTTATAAATTTTCTCATTGTTACTCCATTTGATTATACCTTATACTAGCAGACTCTTGGTAAAATTTTGTTTACTTAAGATTATGAATAAAATGAAACAAACACATTATTTACAATAAATACCACCTTTACGCCACATTAATTTATTACAATGTTATGAATTACACAAAGGGTTATTATGGAACAAGAATTTATTTATTTATCATTCAGTTTGATTTTGTTTTCTTTTTTGAGTTTCTCTGCAATTATATATCTTGAAAAAAAAGTATGAAGGTACAAATTCCAGAGAAACTTATTCCTTCACAATACTAATATAAAAGCTACTGATCAGGCTTACGTAGTAATGCGTAGAAGTATTCAATGGCATCTTTTTTATCTTCATGACTAATATCTTTTTCATTTCTTATTGACTTAGTAATCATTCTTCTTAATTGAGTATCAGATAAATGAATGGAATGGTTTATAAAAGTTTTTAATCTTATGATTGAATTCAATTTGGATTGCAACAATGATTCCATTGGATATCCTCTCTTGTATAATATATTTATTTTTTATTTTTTAAAATAAAAACTTGCTCCAGTAGCATATTTTTAAATTTATCATCAATTTCTCCTACGCTCATAATAATGTTCTCTATTTGAGTTGTAGTCATATTCATTGCAAGTGGCAGAATAGTGTCTTTAATTGTATTTTGAAATTGTGTAATTTCTTCTGTAGTCATTTAGATCCTTTAATACTGTATTTTATCAAAAAAAAATTAATTTTCATTGAAAAATATTGTACTTTTATTTTTTTTATTATTAAATAATTGTTACAAATAAAAAATTAGACATTTTTTTGATATTGTTATATAATATAGACGTATAAGTATATACAAGTGAGGTAGACAATGACTATTGATGTTAACCTATCACAAACTATTAATAATTTAATTACATCTAGATTCACAGATGAAGTCTCTGACTCAATTCAGAGATTAACAAGTGGACTTAAAATCAATGACTCTGCTGATGATATTGCGGGGTTAATTTCTTCAAATACATTAAAAAAATCTTCATCTTCATTGTTTCAAGGTATTGAGAGTGGAAATAGTGGGCTTGCATTGGTCCAACTATCAAGTAACTCATTGACCAATCAGGTTAACTTATTAACGTCTATTCAAGAACGACTCACCCTTGCAAAAAATGGGTCTACTAGTGATACTAGCAGAGATGCAATAAGAGTAGATATTATAGATTTAATTACTCAATTAAATGACATTGCTTCTGATACAAGTTATGGGGGAAACTATACACTTCAAGAATCTAACTCAAGTACAAATACAAGTAACTCTATTAGCCTTTTTTATGATGAAAACAGTGGAAGCACAATTTTCTCCCCCTCTCTACAGTCAAATAGTACTGGTTTATCATTGAGTACTCTAGAAAACCTAACCTCAGGTAATCTTACTGAAACTCTGGCAATTTCACAAACTGCTGTTATAAGTACTGCAATAACATCTGTAAATACTTATTCTGATAGTTTAGAGTTGTCTAAAACACAAATTGGTATATCCATTGAAAACTTAACCAACATAGAAAAAACTACTAACGAGGCTAGAGAGAATATTTTAAATACGGATAAATCAGAAGAAAATGCAATTCTCGATAAATATAAACTCTTAGAGCAATCAAGTAAGTTTGCAATAGCTCAAGCAAATATTACTCAAGCCACTGCACTTAGACTGTTAACTGACTTAAATAATCCTGGAAATGAAGTTAAAGACAAAAATGATGATATCTATAAACCAAAAGATAATGATAACACATATGAAAAGTTTGACAACACAAGTAACTATGAAAACTTTTACACAAGTTCCTATAATACAAACACTTTTAAACCAAAAGATAATACTTCTTCTTTTTCATCATCACTTGATATAGGTGCATAATAAGCATTCTTTTTAAAAATATTTTCAATATATTACATTTTATGATATAATCGCGAAAAATATTAGGAATGTTAAGTTGATATCATTAAGTAAAAAAATTTCAAGTGTTGTTGGACGGACAAATGCGAATTATGATTTAATAAAAGAAGGTGACCGTATTTTAGTGGGATTTTCAGGAGGAAAAGACTCAACTACACTTATTCATGCTTTGAATCGCTTAAAACGTGTTACTCCTTTTAACTTCGAATTCAAAGCAGTTACAGTTACTTATGGTATGGGTGAACAAGTTGAGTTTTTATCAAAACACTGTGCTGAACATGGAATTGATCATGAAATAATTGATACTCAAATTTATGAATTAGCAGGAGAAAAAATAAGAAAAAACTCTTCATTTTGTTCATTTTTTTCTAGAATGAGAAGAGGATATCTTTATTCAACGGCAATTGAACAGGGTTATAATAAGTTGGCATTGGGACATCATTTGGATGATGCAATTGAGTCATTTTTTATGAATTTTTTATATAATGGAGCACTTCGATCTATGCCTCCTAAATATAAAGCAGAAAATGGACTTGAAGTAATTCGTCCTTTAATATTTTGTCGTGAACGACAATTAAGAGCTTTTGCAGATGCAAATGAACTTTTGGTTATTGGTGATGAAGCCTGTCCTGCCATGAGATTTGATATTAAAATGCCCCATGCTAGAGAAAATACTAAAAAACTTTTGGCTAAAATGGAAGAAGATAACCCTCAAATGTTTGTCTCAATGAAAGCTGCATTTAATAACCTACAAACTTCAACTTTTTTTGATAAAGATTTTCTTGATAGTGAGGTAGAATGAAAATTTTAGTATCATCATGTCTATTAGGTGAGGATGTTCGGTATGATGGGGAGAACTCTGCAATAGCGTATAATACAAGCTCCTCGTTTGGTGAGAAAGAATTGTTTATGGATATTATGTGTGAACACAGTATATATTCTTTTTGCCCAGAGGTTTCAGGGGGGTTAAGTACACCACGAGAAGCTGCTGAAATTATTAGTTCAACTAAACCCTTTAAGATACAAACCAAATCAGGTGAAAATGTAACTATTAATTTTTTAATTGGAGCAAAAAATACTCTTGAGTTATGCAAAGAAGAGAATATTACAGTTGCTCTACTTAAGTCAAAATCCCCTTCATGTGGTAATGATGGGATTTATGATGGTACTTTTGGTCATAATCTGGTTCCAGGTGTGGGGATTACAACAAAACTTTTAGAAGAAAATGGAATAAAAGTCTTTAATGAAAAACAAATTCATGAACTGGCTAAACATCTAAATCCTCAACTTGATAAAATGAGTTTAGCTAACAGTCTTAAAGGTCTTAAGCTTTAAGATCTAGCAGAACATCATGAACAGCATTTTGTGTTTTAATGGCATTTGCATTTGCCTCATAGGCAATGACAGTGGGTATTTGTTCAACAATAGAATTAATTAAATCATCTGTTACTTCTTGATTTTGAGTAACCCCTGAAACATCAGCCACTGTTGCAATATTTTGTGCTAAACCATTTAGTTTTAATTCTAAATTATTCATTGCATTTAAATTGTTATTAACTTGCATTTTCTTCTCCTTTACTTAAAAGTAACATTTTATTTAAGTTCGCTTGAATTGATATTTGTGCATCTGCACTACTTAAAGCACTTGGGGCAGTGGCGCTTTCTTGTATTTGCGAAAGTTTAAAAGCAGCTGCTTTGGGATCACTTGGTATTGAAGTATCAAGTCTAACTTCCCCACCTACTGCATATAAGTTTCCATCTGGACCTGTTTGATATTTATATGAAATTGGTGTTGTTGTATGCCCAGAAGCTGCGTGTGCTTGCTCATGTGTTCTTATTTCAGAGTCACTACTTTTAAATTTATCTAGTACTCGTTGATAGTCATTTTTATCATATTTACCCTCATTTGAAATATCAATAAAGTCATTTTTTACAAAATTACTTTGTATCTCTTTTTTTGCAACACTGTCTAATTCTCCCAGCTTTTGGGTCAATTTAAATTGTAATTGTGTTGTGTTTTGAGAATCGGATATTGTCATATGAACTCATTTCTTACATTTAGATTATTATATCATTATGA
Organism: Arcobacter sp. 31_11_sub10_T18; assembly: GCA_002163065.1. Taxonomy (GTDB): domain Bacteria; phylum Campylobacterota; class Campylobacteria; order Campylobacterales; family Arcobacteraceae; genus MAAG01. The sequence goes on along the minus strand of MAAG01000100.1, from coordinate 30,026 downwards.
ATTGAAATTTTATATAATAATAGAAAACTAGTTTCTTTTTCAAAAATCCAGATTAAAATCTAAAAATTATTGTTCTTTTCTTTAAAATAATATTAGTTAAATTAAAAGGACTATATTTTATTTTCATGAGAGTATATTTACCTTATAACACATAAGGAGTTTACTATGAGACTTTTTATAATCACATTGTTATTTTTTGCTGTAAGTTTTAATATTTATGCAAAAGACAAAGATGAAATAGATGATGTCACGGTTGGATACGGAAGTTCTTCAGAACACATTGATATCTATAGAATCTCCATAAAAAAAGATTTAAATAAATACTTTTTTGAAAAAAGGTATAAATATTTGCCAAAATATTACGAAACCTCTCTTGGGTATTGGGAAGGGGAAAGTGGTGGTAATATTAAAAGTATTTCTTTTACACCTATGTTTAGATATGATTTTGGTCAATATTATGAATCAATTCCATATATTGAAGCAGGTGTAGGTGCTGCATATTTATCTAAAACTAAATTAGAGGGTGAAAATTTTGGAACTCATTTTCAATTTGAAAATGTAATTGGTATTGGTTTTAAATTTTCTGATTTTGATTTATCTTTTAGATATATACATCATTCTAATGCTGGAATTCATGAAGATAATTCAGGAGTAGACTTTACGATAATTTCGATTTCTTATAAGTTTTAAGTATAAATTAGAATTATATAGTAAGAGATTGAAGTATTGGGATTATATATTTGATACAGGCAAAGCCTGTATCAATAGTTAGTAGTTTATTGCAACTTTATAGTTTGGATCATTTTCATTATATTCACAAAAAGGTCCAGCATTTTTAAGAATCTTTTTACAATCTTCACTTAGGTGTCTAATTGAAAGTTCTTTTCCCGCTTCTTTATACTTTTTTGTAATAGTATCTATGGCTTCAACGCCAGATATATCCATAACTCGCGAGTCTTTAAAGTCTAAAATAACAATTTTTGGATCATGTTTTAAATCAAATAGTTCAAAAAAAGATGTGGTTGAGCCAAAAAATAAAGGTCCGTCAAATTCATAAACTTTTGTATCATCACCGTCTTTATATACTCTAGATCTAACCTTTGAATGATTCCATGCAAAAACAAGTGCGGAAATAATAATTCCTGTGATAACTGCAATTGCAAGGTCTGCAAATATTGTAATAATTGTAACAGCAACTAAAACGAACTTATCACTATTTGGCATATGTTTAAATCGATGTGCACTTTCCCATTCAAATGTTCCTATGGAAACCATAAACATGATACCCACAAGAACAGCTACAGGAATAAGAGAAATGTAGTCACTCAAAGCAACCACAAAAGTAATTAAAAGGGTTGCAGCAGTAATGGCTGATAATCGTCCCCAACCACCATTGCTAAAGTTGATAATAGATTGTCCAATCATCGCACAACCTGCCATTCCACCAAAAAAACCACAAGTAACATTACCAATCCCTTGTGCAACACACTCTTGGTTTCCACTACCTCTTTTACCACCCATTTCATCAAGAACTGACAAAGTTAATAATGATTCAATTAATCCAACCAATGCAACTAACACAGCGTAAGGTAAAACCATCATAATGGAATCAAAATTAACATGTAAAGTTGGTAGCGCGAAAGAAGGTAAACTACCAGAAATATCTGCCAAATCTCCAACTCTTTTTGTATCAAGATCTGCAAAAATAACAACACAAGAAACAGCCACAATTGCAACAAGACCCGCAGGAATTGCTTTAGAAATTTTTGGAAAAAACTGTACTATAATCATAGTTGCAGCAACCAAAGCGTACATAATTAACCCTTCGTCCTTAAACAAAGGCACTTGAGCCAAAGCAATAACAATGGCTAGACCATTTACAAACCCGTACATTGCAGGTTGGGGAACCAAACGAATTAGTTTTCCCAGTTTGAATGCACCGATGATTATCTGTAAAGTTCCAGCAATAATTGTTGCCAGTAAAATATACTGCAAAATGTAAGAACCTAGCTCTCCATTAATAGTTAAAACTTGAAGTTCCGAAACACTCAACGATTCTTTGACTTTTATTCCTAAGCCAACTAGTACAACTGCAATAGCGCCTGTTGCTCCACTAATCATTCCGGCTTTTCCACCAATGATTGCAGTAATTAATCCAATTATAAATGCAGTATATAAACCAACAAGTGGAGAAACACCCGCAATTATAGAGAAAGCAACTGCTTCTGGAACCAAGGCAACAGCTACTACAATACCTGAGAGTATGTCATTTTTAGCAGATGATCCAATTAAAGTATTTTTGATATCTAACAATTTTATCCTTTTATTAAAACGCGATTATAGCTAAAGTCAATTTAATAAAAGTTTAAGTTATATAGGTACTTTAAATCAACTCATGGGAAAAGTAATTTTAATAATTTTTGGCTATAATCCTAGACATGAAAAAAGGCTTTGTCAATTCTATTGGTTTTAAACTTATTGTACTTTTAGTTGTTATTTTTACGACTCTTATTAGCGCGAGTTTTATTTTTAATTCACAAATTGATAAATTAAAAGTACAAATAGATAATATATATTTTGGTAATTTTATTCCAATGCTTAAATTACAAAATGTTGTAAATAACTATCGAGATCTTATTTTTTGCATAAAAAAACGTGAATTTAACTGTTCCATTAAAACTCATGAAAAAGCAATAATTAAAAATTGGAAGTATTATAACACAGGTTATAAAACAGAGACAGAACGTATGGTTGTTGATTCCATTAATGATGAGATTAATAAATCACTAGAGGTAAAAAGATTAAAAAATCTTTATGCCGCAATTAGTAAAGTTGATTTTTTAATAACTTATGAAACAGATGAAGCTGAGAAACAAAGAAAAAAGTTCCTCCATAAATACACGCAAATGAAAAACTACTTGTTGTATAACATGATAGCAATCATTGTTTTTTCTTTTGCCATTATTTTATACATCTTTCTTCAAATATTCAAAAAAGACAATCAACTCACAATCTTGAATAAACAATATAAAATTGACTCTATTACAGATGGAATGACTAAACTATACAATCGAACATACTTTGATAACTTATTTGATAACCTGCCATTTATTTCCAATGCAAATAAATGGCAATGTGCATTTATTATGTTTGATATTGATTTTTTTAAACAATATAATGATACATATGGACATGATATGGGTGATAAAACCCTAATTGCAGTTGCAGATGTATTAAAGAAATATTTCAACAAAGAGTATGAATACGTTTTTAGACTTGGAGGCGAGGAGTTTGGTGTTCTTTTATTTGATACAAATAAAGAAATACTAGAGCATTGCTTGCAAGATATCAATAACAAAATAGTTGATTTACAAATTGAACATAAAACCAGTGAAGCATTAAATGTTGTAACTATATCTATTGGGGCAATCATTTATTTACCCAATAGTTATGTATCAGCAAATAAACTTTATAAAATTGCTGATGAGAATTTATACAAATCCAAACACTCAGGTAGAAACAAATATACACTTTAAGGAAACAAATGAATTTTTTATATGAGAAAGACAATCACTTTAACTTAGCAAATTTAGTAACTTTTGCAAACATAGCCTGTGGAGTTTTAGCTATTTATTTTTTAACTCACACAAGTTTTTTTATTGCTGCTTTGTTTGCATGGATTGGTGGTGCTTGTGATATTATTGATGGTAAAATTGCAAGGAAATATAGTCTATCAACTGAGTTTGGTGTTCAACTTGACTCTTTTGCAGATTTTCTATCTTTTGTAATCGTTCCATGTATGTTTATTTATTTTGCGGTGATTGATCCTATTCAAGGAGAAGTTAGTATTTTCTTAACTGCTTTTGCATTTATCTATTATGTTATTTCAGCTCTGCGAAGATTAATACAATTTAATATTAATTCTGATGCAGGAGAAGTTGCAAAACATTTTACAGGAGTTCCAACACCCTTAGGAGCAATTTTATTGTGGCTAGTGTATTTGGTTTGGCTAACAGGTATCCTTTCCTCAACTGTTGTTTTAGTACTAACCATAATTATTGGATTTTTACTTAATTCAAAAATTAAAATTCCTCATCCATAAAATGTCTATAGTTACAACCATTGATCTTGGATCAAATTCCTTTCGAGTTTTAGTTTATAACTACAAAAAGCATGTTGTTTTAAAAGAATATAATGAAATAGTTGGCACAGCCGATGATTTAATCAATACAGGACTTATCTCAAATGAAGCTATACATCGTGTAATTGGTGCAATTAATAAATCTTCAAGTGAATTGGATTACAACCCAAGAAACAGTATTTGTGTTACTACTGCTGCAATGAGAATGGCAAAAAATTCTGACGAAGTTTTTAAAAAAGTATTTACTTCAACAGGTGTTAAATTAAACATAATCGATGGAGAAGAAGAGGCTAGGTTGACCCTTCTTGCTATTAAACATGCATTAAAACGACAAAAATTGCAGTCTGAAAAATTTGTTTTACTTGATATTGGTGGTGGCTCAGTAGAATTAACTATTCATAGTAATAATCAATATATAGTTAAAAGTTTTGATTTTGGGATTGTTACTATGACTCAAAAATTCCAAAATGATTCAATATTAATCTCAGAGTTAAGCAAACAAACAAAAAAGATTTTAAGTTATTTAAATGATCTTAACATAGAGTTGAGTAATTTTGAGTTTATTGCAACAGCAGGGACTCCAACAACAATTGCAGCTGTTAAACATGGGCAAAACTTTTTGGATTATAATAAAGAGATTGTTAATGGGACAGTAATTAATCTATCAGATATTAATACTTGTTTATCTCTATTAAAAAACAAATCTGATTTTGAATTAAACAAAATATTTGGTCCTAATAGTAAAGACTTTATTAAAGTTGGTATATTAATTTATAAAAGTTTTTTTGAAATTCTAAACAAAACGGAATCCACCGTTTTTGATGATGGTTTAAAAGAGGGTGTTGCTATAAATTTTGCCTTAGAAAAAGATCAACTAAGCCAATAACTTAACATTTTGTTCTTGCACAGCATTTGCTTGAGTTGAAACCAAGTAACCAATTTGAGTCAATATATTTGCTTTAGAAAAATCAGTAAGTTCTTTTCCAAAATCAATATCAGTTAGAGATGAGTTTGCTTTGGCAATATTTACTTCTGCTGTAATTGAATTTCTTGCACTTGAGGCTAATTGATTTTCAGTTGATCCAAAATCAGATTGCGCACTACTTACTTGATTACTTGCCACATCTATCCTATCAATAATGGCAGCAATATCACCTGTTCCAAAATCTGTTGCGCCAATTAATGTGGTTAATTCATTTGCAATTTGTCCTGTATTTGGTATGTCAAGGCTGAAGGTTTCATCAGCAGTTGAAATATCAAGTGTTGTGCTGGTTGCTTCTGGAGTAATTAGTTTTTGATCTGCAAATGTAGTTGTTTGTGCAATATTTTGAAATTGTTCCGTTAATTTAAGTACTTCTTGTTTAATGGCTTCTTTACCATCAACTGAGGTAGTATCTGTATTTGCTTGAAGTAATTTTTGTCTAATGTCACCTAAAATTTCTTGTTGATTATCTAATCCATCTGAAGCAATACGAGTTAAAGCAATACCTTGGTTTAAGTTTTGAAGAGATTGAGATAAATCACTTCTTTGCAATCGAAGTGAATCGCTTATGGATAAACTGGCTGCATCATCAGCAGCTTGATTGATTTTTAAACCTGTAGAAATTCTTTCTAAGCTACTATTTTGTGATTGATTTACATTGTTAATATTTGAATTTATGTTATTAATTTCCATAATAAACCCTTTAGAACATTCTGTATAACTATTATAGAACATTAAATATAAAAGCAACCTAAAAGCTGTATTTTAGTTCTTTGTTAACGTTTTATTAATACAAAGTTAAGTAAAATAGCCAATTATTTTATTAGGGAGTTATCAAATGAAAATGACTGGCGCGAGAATGGTTGTAGAATGTCTTATAAAAGAACAAACCGAAGTGGTATTTGGATACCCAGGTGGCGCTATTATGAATGTCTATGATGAAATTTATAAACAAAAAAGTTTTCAACATATTTTAAATAGACATGAACAGGCATCTGTACATGCAGCGGATGGTTATGCTCGATCAACGGGTAAAGTTGGTGTTGCAATTGTGACAAGTGGTCCAGGATTTACAAACGCAGTTACTGGATTGGCAACGGCATTTACAGACTCAATACCAATTGTTGTTATTAGTGGACAAGTTCCTACTATGATTATTGGTACAGATGGATTTCAAGAAATTGATGCAGTTGGGATTAGTAGACCATGTACCAAACATAATTTCTTAATTCAAGATATTAAAGACTTGCCAAGAATTATGAAAGAAGCATTTCACATTGCAAGTACAGGTAGACCAGGTCCAGTTCATATTGATATTCCAAAAGATATTACAATTCACGAAGCAGACTTTGAATATCCAAGCGAAGTTTATATTCCAACATATAAACCAACAGTTAAGGGTAATAAAAAGCAAGTTAAACGAGCTATTGAGGCAATTTCAAGTGCTAAAAAACCAGTTATTTATATTGGTGGTGGTGCAATTCTTGCAAACTCTACACATCTTATTCGTGAGTTCGTTGAAAAAACAGGAATTCCTGTAGTTGAAACACTGATGGCCAGAGGTTCATTAGAATTTGATAGTCCATATTTATTTGGAATGTTGGGTATGCACGGTGAATATGCTGCAAATATGGCAGTACATGAAGCTGATATTTTAATTTCACTGGGAGCTCGATTTGATGATAGAGTAACAGGAAGATTAGACGTGTTTGCCAGTAATGCAAAAGTTGTACATATTGATATTGATCCTGCATCTATTGATAAATTGGTACAGGCAGATTATCCAATTGTAGGTGACTTATTCAGTGTTTTAGAAGATTTTCTTGAAGTTTCTTCTGATTTTACTTTTAACGATTATAGTCATTGGGTTGAAAGACTTACTGCATATAGAAAAAAAGAGCCTTTAAGATTTGAAGAAGGTCAAAAAGTTCTAAAACCTCAATGGGTAGTGCAAAGAACAGGTGAACTTCTAGGTTCAAAAGCAATCGTATCAACTGATGTTGGACAACATCAAATGTGGACTGCTCAATTCTTTCCATTTTCTTTTCCAAGACAGTTTATTACTAGTGGTGGATTAGGAACAATGGGCTTTGGACTTCCTTCTGCTCTAGGAGTTGCACGTGGTAACCCTGACAAAGTTTCTGTTAACTTTACTGGTGATGGTTCAATATTAATGAATATTCAAGAGCTTTTAACTTGTACAGAATATGGTTTACCTGTAATAAATATTATTTTAAATAATAATTATTTAGGAATGGTAAGACAATGGCAAACTCTATTTTATGAAAATAGATTATCTGAAACAGACTTATCTATGCAACCAGACTTTACTAAACTTGTTGAAGCTTTTGGTGGTAAAGGGTATAAAATACATACAAAAGAAGAATTTGATGCGGCAGTTAAAGATGCTGTGGCGAGTAAAAAAGTTTGTATGTTAGAAGTAATGATTGATAGAGATGAAGATGTACTTCCAATGGTACCAAATGGTCATGCATTAAATGAAATGACACTTATAGGAGATGAATAATGGGTGATAGTAGTAATTATTATGATAGTGAAGTAATAAGAAGAGTTATCTCTGTGGTCGTTATCAATGAAAATAGTGTTTTATCAAGAATATCAGGTCTTTTTTCAGCTCGAGGATACAATATTGATAGTTTAACAGTTGCACCCATTCCTGAAAGTAAATATTCAAGAATTACAGTAGTTACCACTGGAAATAAAAGAGTTATTGATCAGATTGTCAAACAATTAAATAAACTTATTCCAGTACTGAAAGTAAATGAGCATAAAAATGTTATTGAAAAAGATACGGTTTTAATCAAATTGCCTGTTGCAAATAACCTGAGTGATATTGATGTTTTAGCACGAGCATATAATGGCTCCATTCAAAATGTTACTGAAGAATGCATTATTGTGGCTGCCACTGATTCTTCAAGTAGAATTGCTAATTTTATTAAAGTTATCAAGCACTATAAACCCATTGAAATAGTTCGAAGTGGTGTAGTTGCAATGGAACGTTAGTTTCATAAAATATAAAATAGTATTATTAAGGAATTTAATTGAATTTACAAGATATTGTTGAGAACTTAGGCCTAAGTGATGTTAATCAACTCAAAACAGTTAATATTAGTGGTTTAAATACTCTAGCAGATGCAAATCAATCAGAAATTTCTTTTTTAGATAATAAAAAATATCTAAAAGACTTAGAAAGTACCAAAGCTGCAGCTGTTTTAATCAAAGAAGAATTTGCATCTTTGGTGCCTAAAAGTACTCTTGCTCTAATAACAGATGAACCCTATCTCAAGCTTGCCTTAGCAAGTGAAATCTTTGCACCCTCATTAATTGAAGAATATGGGAAAGATCCAATAATTGGTGAAAATACTGTTATTATGCCAAATGTATATTTGGGAAAAAATGTAACCATAGGTAAAGATTCAACAATTATGGCAGGTTCATATATATCTGACAACGTCATTATAGGCTCAGATACTATAGTGCATCCAAATGTTGTAGTATATAGAGATTGTAAAATAGGAAATTCGTGCATTATTCATGCAGGAACTATTATCGGAAGTGATGGTTTTGGTTTTGCTCATACAAAAAAAGGTGAACACGTCAAAATTTATCAAAATGGGAATGTGTTAATAGAAGATAATGTTGAAATTGGTTCAAATACTACTATTGATAGAGCAGTCTTTGGTTCTACAATTATAAAAAATGGTGTCAAATTAGACAACCAGGTACAAATTGCACATAACTGTGTGCTGGGTGAACATACAATAATAACTGCACAGGTTGGGCTTTCAGGCTCAAGTATATTGGGTCGAAATGTAGTCATGGGTGGTCAAAGTGCCACCGCTGGACATCTTGAAATCGCTCCATTTACTACAATTGCTGCGCGTGGTGGAGTTACAAAATCTATTACTGAAGGTGGAAAAACATGGGCAGGTTTTCCTCTTTTTGAGCATCGTCCTTGGCTTAAACTACAAGGTAAAATTGCCAAACTACTTAAATAAAAGGCTTCACAATAGTTAAAAAAATACTTTCTCTAATTTTTACTTTTATCATATTCTACTTGGAATTTTCTATGTTTATTAGTGATGAAAAAACCGTTGGTAAAATTGGAGCAATTTTTGCTTCGTATTCTCATAATTATTTTGGATATATTTCCTATGGTTATTTATTATTATTTTTATATCCAATTTATAAGATTAATACAATATATAATTATCAAGAGAAGTTATATTCAAAGTTATCTACTCTCTTAGTTTTATTTGTATCTTTAATTCTGGCCCAATCTTTAATCATCAGTGGAACAATGTCTGGAATTTTTGGAAATCAAATTATTTCATATTTAATACCATATATTGGTAATGCTGGCTTATGGGTTATGGTTATAATAGGCTTGTTAATTTCGATGATTGTTTTATTTGAAAATAAAAAACAAAGTATTATTTTAAATTTTAAAGATTCAATCAGTAGCATTAAATTTAAAAGTGATACAAAAAAGAAAAAAGAAAAAAACAAACGAATTGACAATAAAAATAGAGAAAAAAGAAAAGAAGAAAAATTTATTGTTAAAGAAGTGGGTGATACAGCTGAAATTATCATTGAGGCATCTGAAGATAAAGTTTTAATTGAAGAATTGGTACCTGTAGAATCTACAGAGAATCTTAATAGCGAGGAAAAAGAAGCAGGTAAACAGCATCCCCACGCTTTAATTGTAGATGAACTTGAAGAAAACAAAAAACTACTTGACCAGATCGAAGTAGGAGTCACTGAACAACCTAAAGATTTTCAACTTCCAAGATCTGATTTTTTTCAAAAATCACCTAAAGAAAAAAAGAATAAAATTAATGAATCATTTATTGATAAAAAAATTGAAGATTTATTAGATAAACTTGCAATGTTTAAAATTGATGGAGACGTGGTAAGAACTTACTCTGGTCCCGTTGTTACCACTTTTGAATTTAAACCCGCTCCAAATGTAAAAGTATCAAAAATATTAAATCTTCAAGATGACTTAGCAATGGCTTTAAAAGCTCAAACAATAAGAATACAAGCCCCAATACCAGGAAAAGATGTTGTTGGTATTGAAGTGCCAAATGAAGACGTACAAACTATATATCTGAGAGAATTACTTGAGAGTGAACTATTTCAAAACTCAAAATCTTCTTTAACGATGATTTTAGGTAAAGATATCGTTGGAAAACCGTTTATTACTGACTTGAAAAAACTCCCACATCTGTTAATAGCAGGAACTACTGGAAGTGGAAAATCTGTTGGAATCAATTCAATGATTTTGTCTTTGCTCTATAAAAACTCACCTGATAATCTAAAACTTGTCATGATTGATCCTAAGATGCTTGAATTTTCAATGTATAATGATATCCCACATTTACTAACTCCTGTAATCACTAAACCTGCTGAAGCGATTAACGCCTTAAGTAACATGGTGGCTGAGATGGAAAGACGATATACCTTAATGAGTAAAACAAAAACTAAAAATATTGAAAACTATAATGAAAAATCAAAAAAAGAAGACTATGAGCCTTTTCCTTATATTGTTATAATTATTGACGAATTGGCAGATTTAATGATGACCAGTGGGAAAGAGGTTGAATTATCTATTGCCAGACTTGCACAAATGGCAAGAGCCAGTGGAATACATCTTATTGTGGCAACACAAAGACCTTCAGTTGATGTTGTTACTGGATTAATAAAAGCAAATTTACCCAGTCGAATCAGTTATAAAGTTGGACAAAAAGTCGACAGTAAGATTATTTTGGATTCTATGGGTGCTGAATCTTTACTAGGTCGTGGAGATATGCTTTTTACTCCTCCTGGAATGTCTGGTCTTGTTCGAGTTCATGCTCCTTGGAGTGCCGAAGATGAAATTGAGAAGGTTGTTGATTTTCTTAAAGATCAAAGAGATGTTGATTATGATTTAAATTTTTTAAAACAAAAAATCGATTCAGCTTCAAGTAATAAAAGTTCTTCTGCAGAGCTAGGTGAATTGGATGAATTATTCGAAGAAGCTAAAAATATTGTATTAAGTGATCAAAAAAGTTCAATTTCGTATTTGCAAAGAAAATTGAGAATTGGATACAACAGATCAGCTACAATTGTTGAGCAGTTAGAGACTTCAGGTATTTTGTCTGCACCAAATATCAAGGGAAATAGAGAAATATTGGTATAAACTTTTAGTGTTTATGATTATTGTTTAATTTAAAATATGATAAAATAATAATTATTAAATACAAGGAGTTTATTATGAATACAAGTATCGTAGGAAGACATATAGAATTAACTGAACCAATTAAAGAATACATTAATAGTTCTGTTGAAATTTTTAAAAAATACAACTTAGACATTATATCTGTTAACTCAATAATTTCACAAGAAAGTAAAAATGGTAAAAAAGTTATCTCTTTTGAGTTTACTTTAAACATTGCAAACCTTGACACAATAGTTGTTAAACAAAAAGATAAAGATTTATATGCAGCAATTGATATAGCTGTAGATAGAGTTTCTAAAGTTCTTCGTAGACACCATGATAAAATTGTTGGTCATAAAGCAACAAAATTAACAGAAGTGGCTTCAACTGAACTTGCAGATGCAATTGCAATTGAATTGGAAAAGTTTGAAAATGAAATTGTTCCAACTAGATTAACTTCATATAAACCAGTTGATATTGAAGATGCTTTAGGTGAGTTAAAATCTGATGATTCTCATTTTAAAGTTTTTTATGACAATGATGATAATATGAGAGTATTATACAAAATGAATGAAGAAGGTAAATACGGTCTTTACTAGAAACCGTTAGTACAAATTAACCATAAGGTATTGGCTTTATAGCCAATACCTTTTTTGGTTTAAAAAGGTAAAAGAATAATATGATAATACAAAATACAGAGAAATTGAAAATTGCATTGGTTGGTCAACCCAACGTTGGTAAGAGTTCGTTATTCAATAGAATTGCAAAAAAAAGAATTGCTATTGTTAGTGAACAAGCAGGAACTACTCGAGATATCAAAAGACACGATATTACAATTTTTGGTCGTGAAGCATTAATGCTTGATACTGGTGGAATTGATGAAACAAATGATGCAATATTTTCTAATGTAAAAAGAAAAGCGGTGGAAACTGCAAAAGAGGCTGATATAATACTTTTTATGGTTGATGGTAAAAGACTACCTGATGATAAAGATAAAGAATTATTTTATGAGCTTCAAAGTCTTGGTAAACAGCTGGCTTTAGTTGTTAACAAGATTGATAATGATAAAGAAAAAGAGAGACTTTGGGAATTTTATGAATTTGGAATTGGGGAAGAAAATCTTTTTGGTATATCGGTGTCTCATAATAGAGGAACTAGAACCCTATTTGATTGGATATATGGACAACTTCCTCCAAGTGAAGATGAGCTAATGGAAAATTCTGAAACTAAAGATGATGATTCTGAAGAAGAATTTGTTTTTGATGAGGAAGAAGAAAAAGTTGAAGAAAATGAGAACCAAATTAGAGTTGCTATCATTGGTAAAGTTAATGTGGGAAAAAGTTCAATTTTAAATGCTTTGGTTGGACATGAAAGATCTGTCGTGAGTCCAATTGCTGGTACCACAATTGATCCAGTTGATGAAACCTTTGAATATAAAGACAAAGAAATTACATTTGTTGATACTGCTGGTTTAAGACGTCGTGGAAGTATTGAAGGAATCGAAAAATTTGCATTAATGAGAACAAAAGACATGTTACAAGTTGCAAATTTGGCTTTGTTTGTTATTGATGCAAGTGAACCGATGGCTGATCTTGATGAAAAAATTGCAGGTTTAGTTGATGAATTTGGTTTAGGTACTATCATTGTTCTTAATAAATGGGATGAAAACGTCGATACTTTCAAAAAAGTTGAAGCTGAAGTAAGAAGAAGATTCAGATTTTTATATTATGCTCCAATTATTGCAGTATCTGCAAAAACTGGAAGAAGTATTGATAGACTTAAAGATACTTTGGTTGAAATACATGAAAATTACTCTCAACGAATTTCAACATCAGTCCTAAATGAAATTATTGATACGGCAACTAGAAGACATTCTCTTCCAAGCCCAAATGGAGCTTATTTAAGAATTTACTATACAACACAATTTGCAACCAAACCACCTAGGGTTGCATTGATTATGAATAAACCTAGACTATTGCACTTTTCTTATAAAAGATACTTAATTAACTTTCTACGGGAAAAACTCAATCTTGAAGGAACACCAGTTCATATTGTTACACGTGGAAAAGGTGAAAGAGAAGAAGAAAAAGAAGTTGTAATTAAATATTAGGTCTTTATGAAAAAAATATTTATTCTAAATGATCAAAAAATAGAGGGAGTTACTAATATCCCTCTACTAAATATTAGATTTTTACCTCAAAATATTAATATTAAACATTATGATGCTTTAATCTTTACTTCTAAAAATGCTATCTATTCCCTTAATTCATTTAATAAAGATTGGAAAAAAATACCATCATATGCAATCGCAAAAAAAACGCAAAAAATCATAGAAGAAGAGGGTGGTATCACAAAGTTTGTTGGTAAAAGTAGCCATGGCGACAGTTTTGCTCATGAACTTAAAGATTTACTTGCCAATAAAAAAACCTTATATATTAGAGCAAAAAAAGTTGTGTCAAACTTGGTTCAAATTTTAAAAGACAATCAAGTTATAATTGATGAATTAATTACATATGAAACAAGCTGTAATAAACTTGATTATCATGTTAATATTCCTGAAAATTCAATCATTATATTTTCTTCCCCCTCAACTATAAAATGTTTTTTTGATCTCTATATTTGGGATAGCAGTTATCAAGCAATCTGTATAGGTAGAACTACTGCTACTTATTTACCTGAAGGTATAAATTCTAAGATTTCACCCAGTCAATCTCTTTCAGAGTGTATAAAGTATGCCAAAAGTTTCTCTTAGTTTTCATATCATTTCTACTTTAATAATTTCCATTTAAAATGAAATAATTATTTTCTCAATTTTTAATGTTTAATTTACTCACAATTAGGTAAAATAGTTAATATCTAAGTGGTTCGGGATTTCCATTGTTGAGGGTCCGATACTGTATTTATGTGTGTAATTGTAATTAAATGGTGTGTAGTGTTTAGGCTTTTGCTTTTTGCGTTCCTAAAATTTAATTCTTACGTGCAGTCATTGGCTTTTGTGGGCCATATTGATGGTTAACGGCTACTTGGATTTTTATACTTAAAGAAAATTAATATATTGATTATTTTTCTTTAGGTATTACCAGCATATAAGGAAAATAAGTGAATATTTTGATTTTAGGAAGTGGCGGTAGAGAATACTCTATTGGATTGAGTATATATAAAGAAAATGAACATCAATTGTTTTTTATGCCAGGTAATGGTGCTACAGATACTTTGGGTACGAATATTAATATTAAAGACTATCATGATTTGGCTTCATGGGCTAAAGAGAAAGCTATTGATTTAACTATTGTTGGACCTGAAGCTCCTTTGGTTGATGGAGTAGTGGATATTTTTAAAGCAAATAATTTGGTCATTTTTGGTCCAAGTGCAGCTGCGGCTCGCCTTGAAGGTTCTAAAGTTTATATGAAAAATATGCTGAAAAAATTTAACGTTCCAACAGCTGCTTTTATTGAAACAAACTCTATTTCTGAAGCCAATGATTTTATTGATTCCATGCAAATTCCAATCGTAGTGAAAGCGGATGGTTTATGTGCAGGAAAAGGTGTTATCATTGCACAAAGTAAAGATGAAGCAAAAGAAGCAGTATCTGATATGTTAAATGGTGTTAGTTTTGGTGATGCGGGTACCAATGTAGTGGTTGAAGAATTTCTTGATGGTTATGAACTTTCTGTTTTTGCAATTTGTGATGGTGAAAACTATAAAGTACTTCCTGCAGCTCAAGATCATAAAAGAGTTGGAAATGGTGATACTGGACCAAACACAGGTGGAATGGGTGCCTACGCTCCTACACCATTAGTTGACGAAACTATTTACCAAAAAATTGAAGACAGAGTTATAAAACCAACATTAAAAGGTATGAAAGAAGAAGGTGCACCCTTTGAAGGCGTGCTTTTCATAGGAGTAATGGTAGTACGAGGTGAGCCAATTATACTTGAGTATAATGTTAGATTTGGTGATCCTGAGTGTGAAATACTAATGCCCCTACTTGAAACACCTGTAAGTGAGCTTTTTTATAAAGGTGCAACAAAAGATTTAAAAAATCTTGATATAAAGATAAAAAAAGAATTTGGTGTTGGCGTTGTAATGGCCAGTGGAAACTATCCATATAGCAGTAGTGAACCAGCTGAAATTATTGTTGATACTATTGTTGATGTTGAGTTATTGAACAATAGTCATATATCTTATGCAGGAGTTTCTAAAGATAATGGTAAACTTTTAGCTACTGGTGGTAGAGTTTTGGTTTGTGTTGGATTTGGTGAGTCAATTAAAATAGCCAGAGACAGAGCTTATGCGTTATGTGGTCAAGTGCATTTTGCAGGTAAAAAAATTAGAACTGATATTGCATATCAAGCATTAAAATAATTGGAATTTTTCTTATATGAATAATGAAAACTTACAGCTTGCATCCATGCCTTCACGAATTATTGCATTTATTATTGATGATTTACTTATTTCATTGGTTTTTGTATTACTTTTTTGGGATCAAATCACTTCTTCCGATGGTCAATTAATAAATATGCTTATTATTATAAGTGAACATGTAATTCAAGTATTACTCTTAAAATTTGTTTATCAAGGCTTTTTTGTTTGGTACTATGGTGCAACAATTGGTAAAATTGTTACAAAAATTAAAGTTATTGACTATAATCATTTTGGAAGAGTTTCTCTTGCGACATCATTAATACGTTCAATGACAAGAATATTTAGTGAATATATTGTTTATATTGGTTTTATAATTGGATTCTTTACTGATGGTAGACAAACACTTCATGATAAAATAAGTAGGACGTTGGTAGTAAATGCTTAAAAAATCACTCTTAATTATAGGTTTAACTTCTTCAATTTATGCAGCTGGTGCAATTGAAAATGTCGACAAGAAAATTGTCAAAACTCAAAAAAACACTAAATCAAATTCTAGTTTAAATAATGAAAAATATCAAATTTTCGCCAATAAACTTGAAACCAAGAATAATATTGTTACTGCAACTGGCGATGTGGTTATATTTTCAAAATCCTACTATATGACTGCACAAAAAGCCATCTATAATAAAAACAATGAAACTTTTGAGTTATTTGATGAAGTAGTTATTTTAAAAGACAATTCTTTACATTCAAATAGTGATTACTCTTTTATTGATATGAAATCAGGTGACTTGTCTCAAACACCTACATTAATAATTAATAAAACTTCTCCACTATGGATTAACTCATCAAAGTCTAATAAAACTACTGAAGTAATTCAGCTTGAAAAATCTATATTATCCAGTTGTGATTGTGACGATCCAGATTGGACTATTGATTTCTCTAGTGGTTCTTATGATACTAAAAGCCAATGGGTTGAAACTTTTAATAATAAAATTTATATAGGCTCAGTCCCTGTATTTTATCTACCTTACTTTGCCTTTCCTACAGATGACACCAGAAGATCAGGTGTATTAATTCCTTCTATTGGACAATCTAGTAAAGAGGGTTTTTTGCTTAATCAACCAATTTATTTAGCACCTGAAGATAATTACGATATTGAAATAATTCCTCAAGTACGTTCAAAAAGAGGAAAAGGAATATACACATACCTAAGGTATGCAGACTCGCCATTTTCTACTTTATATTTTAATACGGGGATATTTTCAGAAAAAGATAAATACTTTACAGAAAATTCTCTCAAGAACAAAAAACATTTTGGTTTTAATGTACAGTATAAAAGAGAGAAGTTATTTACTAAAAACATTGATAATCAAGATGGTTTATTTATCAATGTTGACTGGATCAATGATGTTGAGTTTAAAAATCTAGAAGATGAAAATCATAAAGAATCTTATGAAAAAAAGATTGAGTCTAATATCAATTATTTTTATAATACTCCTGGGCACTATTCCGGAATTTATTTTACCCATTATTTAGATACAAGTTTAGATTCAAATGACAATACCATGCAAAAACTTCCACAAGCTCAATTTCATACATATTCAGAGCCTATTTTGTTTGATAAATTATTATATTCAACGGATACAATTTATACAAACTACAATAGAAAAGAAGGCATTAATGCCAATCAAATAGATTTTTCTTTACCTTTTACTTATAGTTACTTTTTATTAAATGATTATATTAGATTAACTTTAAAAAATACCACGACTATTTCACATTTAAAATATTCAAATACTTCTACTCAGTTTTCTGATGGAACTTTTGTAGAAAATACCAGTGTTGTTACTTTGGGTACTGATATTACAAAACCTTATGATAATTATATTCACACAGTCAATTTTAATGTTGATTTTACTTTACCTACAACACTAAGTGAAACGGGTGATTTATATAGTATTACAAACAGTGATTCTGAACTTGAAGCATTTTCTATTTCAAAAACACAAAAAACGGTTGATTTTTCTTTAAATCATTCTGTTTATGATAAAGATGACTTGGCTCAAATCATTAACCACAAAATTAAACAATCAGTTATTTATAGTGATTTTGACACAAAATTATCAAATTTAGAAAATGAGCTTACCTTTAACCATACTCTGGGTAGTTTATCAAACAGATTGGTTTATTCCCAAGAAGATGAGGAATTTATTGAATCTTCATCAGGATTAAATCTTTCATATAATGATTATTTTTTTAATGCAACCTATTATGTTTCCAAAGATACTCCAAACTCTGGAAAAGAAGATTTAGAATCTTATACATTTAAAACTGGATTTAAATTTCTAGATGATTTTAAGTTAACATATGAACAAGATTATAATATTCAAAAACATCTTGTGAGTAAAGATACTTTTTCTTTTAATATAGATGACAGTTGTTGGAATTTTGATATTAAATATGGAAAAGAATTGGTTGCCTCTTCAACTGACAATGGAAACTCAGCTACCTACCAAGATACAATCTTTTTTACATTGGAATTAAAACAGCTGGGTGGTGTTAATTTTGCAAAAAAAATAAAAGAGCAGTAAGATGAAAGAAGCTAAAAAATACTTTAAGGACAGAAAAGATGCGGCAGAACAGTTGATTTCTGTTTTACCAATAGAAAAAATGAAAAAAGAAAATTGGGTTGTTCTTTCAACTTCAAGTGGAGGAACGCCAATTGCATATGAAATCGCAATGAGACTCAATGCAGAATTTGATTTTCTATTTACTAGCAAAGTATTTGCACCCAATAACGACGAATGCGAGGTTGCAATTGTAAGTGAAAGTGAAGAGGTTGTAATTCATGAGGAGTTGGTAAAAGCTTTTGATATTAGTTTGGATTGTATTTTTTCAAACTCCAAACGAATTTATGATGAAAGTGTTTTAAAACGTATTCACAGATATAGAGGTGGGGAACCAATTGCGGATCTTCATAATAAAAATGTATTATTAATTGATGAAGGGTTAAATACAAGTATTACAATGATGGCTTGTATTAAAACAGCTATAAATCTTGGCTCAAAGTCAGTATCGGTTGCAGTTCCAATCTTACCAGATGTGAGTGCACCAATTATTGAATCAATAGCCGATGATTTATACTATGTTAAGAAACTTCAACACTTTGTATTAATAGATTTTTATTATGAAGAGTTAAAAAGAGTTACCTATGAAGATAATTTAAAAATGATTAAGGAAAAATAATGTCAACAGTATGCGAATTTGAGTTAAACGGACAAGAAGAAATATATGAATTTAATAAGGTTGCAAAGCAGGCAAATGGTTCTGTTTTGGCAAAAAAAGGTAAAGCTGTTGTACTGGCAACAATTGTAAGTGAGTTTGACAATCCAGTGGATGCTGACTTTACACCATTAACAGTACAGTATATTGAAAAAACTTATGCTGCAGCAAAACTTCCTGGAGGTTTCTTTAAACGAGAAGCAAAACCAAGTGAATTTGAAACTTTAACATCAAGAGTTATTGATAGAAGTTTACGACCTTTATTCCCAAAAGGTTATGTATTTCCAACAACAATAACAGTAATGGTTCTAAGTGCTGATAAAGATGTGGATATTCAAGCTTTAGCTCTTAATGCAGCATCAGCAGCTATGTACACATCAGATATACCAATCAAGAAATCTGTTGCAGGAATTAGAGTAGCAAAAATTGATGGAGAATATGTTGTTAACCCAAAAATGTCAATGATGAATGAATCTACATTAGATTTATATGTTGCTGGATCTAAAGCAGAGTTACTTATGATTGAAATGAAATCAATTTCATCTGAAGATATGGTTGAAGTAGACATTGAAGCTTTCTCTAAAATTCACAATGCAAATGAAGTTACAACACAAGAATTAGTGGAAGCCATTGGTATTGCACAAGCTGCATTAAAAGAAGCAAATGAAGCATATGAAGCAAGTTTTGAAAATGTATCAAAAGAAGAAAAAGTTCTTGAATTGGTTTCATTTTCAGTAAATGAATCTGTTATTTCTTATGTAAGAGATAATTATACCCCTCAAATTAGTGAAGCCATTAAAAAATTGGCAAAAAGTGAGAGAGCTACAGAGTTAAAAGATATTTCAAAAGTAATTCAATTAGATGCTTATAGTGTAGAAAATGAACTAGAATTAACAACAGTTTATGAGGCCGTTTCAGTAGTTAAAAGAGAACTGGTTAGAAGTATGATTGTTAAAGATAAAGTTCGTGCAGATGGAAGAGGGCTAAAAACGGTTCGACCAATTACAATTGACACGAATATTTTACCCTCAGCTCACAGTTCTTGTCTTTTCACTAGAGGAGAAACACAAGCACTTGTTGTTGGAACTTTAACAGATGCAAAAAATGGACAAATGGTTGAAATTTTAACAGAAAGATCAGCATCAACTGAAAACTTCATTGTTCACTATAATTTCCCAGGATTTAGTGTAGGTGAAGCAAAACCTATGTTTGGTGTTGGAAGAAGAGAACTAGGACATGGTAACCTTGCTAAAAAAGCATTAGAGTCATCAATAGACAAAGATTTCTCTGATACAATCAGATTGGTATCTGAAATTCTTGAATCAAATGGTTCATCTTCAATGGCAACTGTGTGTGGTGGTTCTCTTGCACTTAAAGCAGCGGGTGTTCCTATATCAAATCTTGTTGCAGGTGTTGCAATGGGTATGGTTGTTGAAGGCGATGAATATTCAATTCTTACAGATATCATGGGACTAGAAGACCATGATGGAGATATGGACTTTAAAGTTGCAGGTACTAAAGATGGAATTACAGCTTTACAAATGGATATTAAATTAGGTGGAATTGAACTTAAAGTTTTAGAAGAAGCACTAACACAAGCAAATGAGGGTAAAAACCATATCTTAGGATTAATGGAAGAGGCTGCTGAAAATATAGTTCCAAGTGAGGCTTTACCTTTAATTGAGCAATTTGCTATTGATGCAAGTAAAATAATGGTTGTTATTGGTAGAGCAGGGGCAACTATAAAAGGTATTATTGAAAAATTTGATGTTGGCATTGACTTAGATAGAGATAGTGGTACAGTAAAAGTTAGTGGTGATAATAAACAAAATGTTTTAGATGCTTGTGCTCACATCAAATCTATTACAGATAATGCACCTGCAGGTGGTGGAAGAAGACCATCTAAAAACATTGATTTTGAGAAAACTTATGAAGTAGATGAAGTTTTAACAGGCAAGGTTGAAAGAATTGTTGACTTTGGAGCCTTTGTTGTATTACCAAAAGGTGGAGAAGGATTACTTCATATTTCAAAGATATCTAAACAAAGAGTTAATAAAGTTGCTGATGTTTTAACTGTCGGTCAAGAGGTTGAACTGAAGGTCCTAAAAGTAAGCAAAGACCGTATAGAATTGGCTTCATCAAGTTTATAATTTTTATAATAGTTTAATGCTTCTTTCGTTAATATAGAGGTAACTAAATAAATAATTAAAAAATAATAATAATTACAAGGGGTTTTTATGGCGAAGCTATTGATTGTAGACGATTCAACAATGTTGAGAGATATGTTAAATTATGCTCTTAATGAGGGCGGTTATAATGACGTTGTTGAAGCTGTAGATGGTGTAGATGGTCTTGAAAAAGCAAAAAACACTACATTTGATTTAATAATTACAGATGTCAATATGCCAAATATGGATGGTCTCACCTTAATTGGTGAGTTGAGAAAAGTTCCAGCTTACACTGCTCGACCAATTTTAGTTCTAACAACTGAAAGAAGTGATGAGATGAAAGCAAAAGGGAAAGCAGCAGGAGCTACTGGTTGGATTGTTAAACCATTTGTTCCAGACCAATTACTAAAAGCTGTAAATATAGTACTAAGTAGATAATTAATAATTTTTAACATAAAGGTGTAGTCATGGCAGGTTTTGATATATCTAAATATAGAGAAATGTTTGTAGAAGAAGCTGAAGAATTATTTGAATCAGCAGATAATCTTCTATTAGAAGCAGAAAATACTGAGACTTTATCTGATGAACAGATGGGACAACTTTTTAGAGATGTACATACTTTAAAAGGAAGTGGTGCATCTGTTGAGCTTGCATTATTTGCAGAATTCACCCATGATGTTGAAAATCTTATGGATAAATTAAGAAATCATGATATTGAGTTTATTCCAGAAATGGTAGAAACTCTTATTGATGGTTTGGATGTTATGAAAGAACTATTGGAACTTGAAGTATCTGAAGAATTAACACGTGATACTTTCACAGAGATGACTTCAGAGTTACTTGTTGATTTGAGAGCTTACATTAATGGGGAAGCTGTAACTTCAACTAAAAAAGAAGAAGTTACACCTGTTGAAACGCTTGTATCTACAGAGAAAAAAGCATTTGACAATTTTAATCAAATATCTTCTGACAAAGATTCAAATTCCTTTGGATTTTACGATGATGATTTAGAGCAAAAAAAGAACAGTAACTCTTATGGCTTTTTTGCCGATGATCAAAATATAATGGAAAACGATGATAGCGAAGCATTTGGATTTTTTGATGATCAACTCCAAGAAGCTGCTAAAGTTGCTCCTGATTTACCAATCAGAGACTATGAAGAAAATGATGATTTTGGTTTCTTTGATGATATGCCTGATATCACACCAGAATCAACGTCTGATCAACCTATAACTTCTGAAGTAGCCAATCAGCCAGTTGTGCAAGAAGTTAAAGAAGAAGCTCCTGTTCAAGTTACTACTCCTGTAGCTCCTGTTAAAAAATCAGTTCGAAAACCAAAAGAAGAAAAAGCAACATCCAAAAAATCTGCTGCAACCAATAATATTAGAGTAAATCTTGATAAAATTGATTTACTGATGAATAATGTTGGAGATTTAGTTATTACCAACGCTATGTTGACTCAATTTACAACAACTATTGAAGATAATAAAGTTAGAAGCTCTGTTCTTGAGCGTCTTGAATTACTAGAACGTCATATTAGAGATATGCAAGATTCAATCATGAGTATCAGAATGGTACCAATGGAATCAATTTACTCAAAATTTCCAAAAGTTGTTCGAGATATTTCTAAAAAACTTGGTAAAAAAATAGACTTTAAACATTATGGTGATAATGTTGAAATTGATAAAGCAATGATTGAAGGATTAACTGATCCTTTAATGCATATTGTCAGAAACTCACTTGATCATGGTTTGGAAACTCCAGAAGATAGAGTTAGGACTGGAAAAGATGAAACTGGTTCTATTACTATGTCAGCTGAACAAGCCAATGGTCAGATGATTATTACTATCAAAGATGATGGTGCGGGGATTGATACTGATAAGGTAGTTGCTAAGTGTATTAATAATGGTAGTATTGATGAAAACCAAGCGGCACAAATGACAGATAATGACAAAGCAATGTTAATATTTGGTGCTGGTGTTAGTACAGCAGACGCCGTTACTGATATTTCTGGTCGTGGAGTAGGGATGGATGTTGTAAAAACAAATATTCATAAACTCGGTGGAGCTATTAAACTTGATACTGGATTAGGAATAGGAACTACAATTACGATTATGCTTCCCTTGACTCTTGCAATCCTTGATGGATTGGATATTGCAGTTGGTGAACAAAAATATATTTTACCATTAAGTGCAATTGTAGAATCTCTTCAGCCAACACATGAAATGATTAAAAAAATCGGAGATGGTACTCAAGATTTATTAATGTTAAGAGAAGAATTTATTCCAGTTGTGAGAATACATCAATTGTTTGGAGTAGAACCTAAACATATGGAACTTGAAAAAGGAATGTTAATCGTTGTAAAATCTGGTAATTCTAAGATTGCTATATTTATTGATGAGTTTTTACATCAACATCAAGTAGTTGTAAAACCTTTGGATAAAAACTTCAGAAGTGTTGAAGGTGTTGGTGCTGCAACTGTAAGAGGTGATGGAAGTATTGGACTTATTCTTGATATCTTAGGTATTATTGAAGCACAAAAGAAAATTGATAGGAATATGCTAGAGTCTAAAAACGCATCTTAATATGGAAGACACTGAAAAGTTACACAAAAAAGTAAAAGATATTCTTTATTCTCTGACAGGAATTACACTTTCAGAGAATAAAGATATCATGATCGCTAATAGACTTCATAAACTACGACGAGACACAAAATTCAAAGGTGATATTGACGACTTATTAAAGTCTATTCAAAATGAAGAGAATTTTGTTACAGAATTTATTAATTCGTTCACAACCAATAAAACTCATTTTTTTAGAGAAGATTTTCATTTTGAAGATCTCAGAGATAGAGTTTTACCAGATTTTACCAAATCAGGACAAGATATAAAAATGTATTGTTCCGCTTCATCAACTGGTGAGGAACCATATTCAATGGCTATGACTATTTTAGAAGCCAATGCTTTATATAATAGTAGGATAAAATCCTCAATAATTGCTACTGATATTGATACAAAAGTACTTCAATATGCTGCTGATGGAATATATAGGTTTTCTAAAAGTTCAAAAGAATTTCCAGATTGGATTAGTCCTCAGAAATACTTTAAAAAAAGAGTTAAGAAAGGTATTGCTTCAGAAGAAATTTTGATAAAAGTTAAAGATGATTTAAAAAGAATGGTAACTTTTCAAGTAATGAATCTAAGTGATTCAGCTTATCCATTTCAAAATCATCAGTTTGATGTAGTATTTTGTAGAAACGTCTTAATCTACTTTTCTGCCAAAGATCAGAATATTATATTAAAAAAACTTTTTAAACATTTAAAAATTGGTGGTACTTTATATATAGGTCACTCCGAAAACCCTCATGAATTGATTAATTATGTGCAAAGGGTGGGGCAAAATATTTTTGTAAAAGTTAAGGATTTTAATTGATTATTATAGGACACAAAGACGGAAGAATAGAAAAAGCATCCAATGCAAGATTTAACCAAAAAATTAAAGGCTATAATGCTCATACAATTATTGGTGGTGAATTTGCAGTGGGTCGTGATGAAGAACAAATCGCATTTAAAACACTTCTTGGATCTTGTGTCGCCATAATGTTTTATGATACAAAAACAAAAATTAAAGGTATGAACCACTTTTTATTACCCACAACTCAAAATTCAAATGAAGATATGAAATATGGTCTATATTCTGTGGAAGCTATGTTAAATGAAATGTATAAATTGGGATGTAATAAAAATACTATGGTTGCAAAAATTTCTGGTGGCGCTGATATTATGTCTTTAAATATCTCTATGGCAAATAGTATAGGACATAGAAATGTTGAATTTGCAAAAGATTTTTGTAAAATGGAAGGTTTTAAACTTTTATCTGAACATACCAGAGGGGAGCATGGTCGACTCATATTGTTAACTAATGAATTTGACACCTTTATTAAAGTAACTCAAAAAAGTGAAACTGATTCTAAAATTCTTGGTGAAGAAAAAGCACTTCAAAAAGAAATTACAAAAGAACCAGTTATCAAAGAATATGCAGGTGGTGTTGATCTATTTGGTGCAGATGATCAACCAGAAGAACAAATGGAAATTGATTTATTTTAAAGGTTATTTAATTATATGTATACAGTATTAGTAATTGACGATTCACTTTCAATGAGAAGAATATTAAAAGATATGATTAGTAGTATTGACGAATTTGAAGTTATTGCTGAAGCTGTTGATGCCTTTGATGCCAGAGAAAAAATAAAACAATATGAGCCTGATATTGTCACTATTGATATAAATATGCCAAAAATGGACGGTGTTACTTTTTTAAGAAATCTTATGCGATTACATCCAATGCCTGCAGTTGTTGTTTCAGGTGAGGGTGTCAGAGGAAATGATATTTTTGATGATGGGGCAGTAGGGTTCATACCAAAACCTGAAAATAATGAACCCATGTCTTCTTTTCAGGCTAGAATCAAAGATACCATGTTAAATTTGACCTTTTTATTAAAAAGATATACCCTTAAAAAACCCAAAGCATTAATAAAACCCAAAAAATCAGCCGCTTTATCCCATGAGGTTGAACTTAGAAATCATCCTGATGTTGTACTTCCAAGTAGCCCGGCTTTTATGCCTGGGAAAAAAGTTATTGCTATTGGTTCATCAACGGGTGGGGTAGAGTCATTGCTAAATGTTTTTAAAAGACTTCCTGATAATTTGCCGCCCATAATTATTACTCAACATATTCCATACGGGTTTTCAAACTCTTTTGCACATAGATTAAATGACAATTCAAAAGTTAACGTCTGTGAAGCAAAAGATGGAATGACCCTAGAAAAGTCCCATGCATATTTATCTCCTGGAAATATGCACTTAACCATTGAAAAACAAAGAGATGGTTCTTATATTACCAAATTATTGGATACAGTAAAAGTTAGTCGCCACAAACCAAGCGTCGATGTCATGTTTAGAAGTGTTAATAATAATGTTGGTGCTAGTGCTATGGCAATTATGATGACAGGTATGGGTGATGATGGTTCTATTGGGATGAAAGAATTATTTGACAATGGCGCTTATACTGTTGCTCAAAATGAAGAAAGTTGTGTTGTTTTTGGAATGCCTGCAAAAGCTATTGATGCAGGTGGTGTTAAAGATATTATTCATTTAAATGATATTGCTGAATACATGACTAATTTTTCAAAAGGTAAAAGAAAGTAAATCACTTATTCTTTCTCTAACTCTGCCTATTTCTACCATTACTTATTTTGTTGTCATTTGCTTTTCATTTATACTTTTGTTAACTTACAAAGAAGACTTTAACCAATAACAAAGACTATTTGGTTAGAATATAAATTAGTTTGGAAATTATAGTTTCCAATACAAAATACTATTACAAAGTAAATACAATGAGATATCCAATAGATTGTGAAAACACCTTTAACAAAACCTTTATATTTTGGTTAACAAGATTTATACGTAACAAAATTACAAGCCTTTCCAATAGACAAGTTAGTAGCAAAGAAAGACTAGCAGAAATCATCAAACAACTTGTACTTGGTTTTGACAACATTACAGAATTAAAATTACTCATAAAAGAAGTACGAAATATAGGAATTAACAGTATTCATGTCTATTACGTTCCTCTTGAGAAACTGTTTATGTTTTTAGACTCATATGGTGCTGCATCTATGAAAGAAATAGATGAAGAATTACTCAGTGATTTTCTGGCTTCAGAAACAAGTAATCTTTCAGATGCTACAAAAAAGAATTATCGTATAGCTTTAACCACCTTTTTTTCTTATATAGATAAGCAAAACGAAGAAAATAATGGAAATGCTTATAGATATGGAATTGAACTTAAAAACTGGGGTGGATTAGGAGGAAAAGGAGGTCAGAAACTGCCCTCTTATATGCATAAAGAAGAGGTTCTTAAATTTATAGAAGCAATTGATGATTATCCATTTAGTCAAAAAATTGCCCATAGAAACAGATTGATTATAAAAATTATTCTATACACTGGTATTAGAGTTAGTGAAGCATTAAATATTACAATGAAAGATTTTGTCAGAGACGAGGATTCTTACATTATTCAAGTACGAGGTAAGGGAAATAAACCCCGTATTGTCATGATTAAAGAGCATATAATCGAAGAAAATCTTTTTAATTGGCTAGAAACTAGAGCATTTAATGATAAATTATTAGTATACAATCAAAAAGGGAATGTGTTAACACAGGCTTACATAAGTAGGTTGGTTGAGCAAATACTATTAAGTGTTAATATCAGAAAAGAAAAAAATGGAGCACATATGTTAAGGCATACTTTTGCAACCCTACTTTATCAGAAGAATAAAGATCTTATTTTAGTACAAGAATCATTAGGACATGCGGATATTAATACTTCTCGTATTTATACTCATTTTGATAAGGATAGATTGAAAAAAACAACTGATATCTTTTGATCTATTGTATATTGGTTATACATCTATTATTAGTATACATTACCAGAGAGATCCAGTTTCATAATCATCTTCAGATATTTCAATTTCTAGAAAAATGTCTTCATTATAATCTATATAAATGTTATAATCACTAATATTTATACTGTTTTCGATATTTCTTCTATTTAAGTAAAACCCGTTACCTGCATCATTTATACTTGAATAATCACACAAATCAGACAAGTAATACTCAACCATTGATGGTGCCATGTTATTAATGGCATCACCTAAGGAGTTAAAGTCTTTAACTCCAAAAGTATTATATAAGGTTTCTTTATTTAGAAGTGTTATCATTAATGCTTATTTGTTGAAACCATTCAACAATGACGCCATTCTGTTTAAATCAATTTTATTGTCAGAATTGTTTTCTGGTTCTTTTTTATCCTCGGTAAGTAAAGAAGTGACTTCTTCTTCAACGTTAGTTTG
The DNA here is from genome assembly GCA_002163065.1 of Arcobacter sp. 31_11_sub10_T18. Classification (GTDB taxonomy): domain Bacteria; phylum Campylobacterota; class Campylobacteria; order Campylobacterales; family Arcobacteraceae; genus MAAG01. The sequence continues at coordinate 1,952 of MAAG01000100.1, read as the reverse complement.
GGATTCCAAGATGGGTTCTTGTTCTATAATTTCATTGGATGCATGACTTTTTTCATCATAAGTAGGAACTGCAACTTCATTTGAAAGCAATAATTCAATTTTATCCAACATGTTATACATGCTGTTATTTTGTTCTTCTGAATTATCACTTAAAGTAGTAAGGTTATCCTGAAGGCTATTTTTTTCTTGTTCAACTTTAGCTTTTTCTTCTTCTAGTTTATTTTTTTCTTCTTGAACATTAGCTTTTTCTGCTTTTAATTGAGTAATAACAACTTCAAGTTTGTTATTTTCTCCCTGTAACTCTTCATATGCTGTTATTAATGTATTTAAAGCTTCACTTAGTTTATTGATCGTTTCAGTTGCACTACTCATAAAAATTCCTTGATTATATTAAAATTAATCCGTATTATACCAAATTTAGCTGATGATTCCATCAATTTTAAGTAAAGAATCAACACTTGGATTTCTATTTGTTAGCTCATAAAACAACTTATCCATATCCACAGAACCACCCTTCCCTAAGATTAAGTTTTTATACTTAAGAGCCAAGTCTTTATTGAAGACATTGGTATCTAAAAATAAATAAAAGGCATCGGCACTTAACACTTCTGCCCATTTATAACTATAATAACCAGCACTATATCCTCCAGAGAAAATATGGGCAAATCCATTTTGAAACTTATTGTATTTTGGTGGTTTAATAACGCTCACTTGATCACGTACTTCATCAATTAGTTTTTGAACATCATCTTGTGTTTCATATAATTTTTGATAGAGTTTAAAGTCAAATAGTGCAAACTCCACTTGTCTTACTAAAGCTAAAGAAGACTGGAAGTTTTTAGCCTTTATTAGTCTGTCAATTGCAGTATCACTTAAAACTTCACCAGTTTTATGGTGTTTAGCAAACAGCTTTAATACTTCCTTATCGTAAGCAAAATATTCTAAAAACTGTGAGGGAAACTCCACAACGTCCCAAGCAACTCCACTTATACCACTTACAAAGGGTTCACTAACTTTACTTAATAAATGATGTAAAGCATGACCCATTTCATGGAAAAGAGTAACAACATCATCATGTCTTAGTAAAGAAGGGTTTGTAGATGTTGATGGCGGAAAATTACATACAATATAAGCTGTTGGTAAAAGCTCTTTACCATCTACATTTATATAGTGAGTATGCCAGTTATTCATCCATGCACCACCACGTTTATCTTTTCTACTTTCTAAATCAATATAAATTCGTGAAATAGTTTGATCGTTTTCTAAAATATCATACACTTTTACTTTATCATCCCAAGCTGAAACCTCTTTTTGAACAAATTTTATATTAAAAATCTTATATAAAAAGTCGAAAAAACCATTTAAAACAGAGTTCTGTTCAAAATATGGACGATAAAATTCTGCGTCGATTTCATATTTTTCTTTTTTAAGTTTCTCACTATAGTAAGCCAAATCATAATTTTGACAATCATTTAACTTATCCATTTCTAGGGCAAGTTTTTTTACTTCTTCTAATTCTTTTCTTGCACCATCTTTACCTTTTAGTGCTAATTCTTCTAGAAATGAAACAACATCATCTTCGTTTTTAGCCATTTTTGTTGAGATTGAATACTGGGCATAATTATCAAAACCTAAAATATTTGATCGCTCAAATTTTAATTTTAAGATTTCATTGATGATTTCAGCATTTTGTGGTGCTCTGGTACAATAAGCCTTATATATTTCCTCTCTTCGTTCTCTGGAGCTTCCATAAGTAATATATGATATATATGAAGGCATTTGTAAAGTAAACTTATATTTGGTCTTACCATCGTGATCAAATTTAGCCAGTTCTAAATCACTTTGTGGAATTTCTCTAACATCCTCAAAATCATCAATAATCATTTCAAAAGCATTGGTACTATCAAGTAAGTTTTGAGAGAATTTGTGACTTAATTCACTTAGCTTTAAAT
>MAAG01000031.1 GCA_002163065.1 Arcobacter sp. 31_11_sub10_T18 | reverse complement strand
CACCTTCAACGAAGAAATTATCCAAAAGATGATCTTTTACACAAGTTTTAGTGGATTAGGTCTCTACCATCTTCTTTCGCCTTATAAAGCAATCTATCGGCTTCTTTGATAAAATCATCTACTCGTCTGTGTTCACTCCGTAAAGCTACTCCAGCGCTAAATGTGACCTTTATGGTGAAATCTTTATATATGAACTTACTTTTGTTTATATGTTCCTTGACATCTTCTATAATTACTTTTGATTCTTTCTTATTTTTAAGTGGTAATAAAACAACAAATTCTTCACCACCATATCTAAAAACATCACCATTATCAGCAATCTTTTGTTTTAAAACCCTACTAAAAGTTTTTAGCACTTCATCTCCCGCATCATGACCAAACTTATCATTTACTCTTTTAAAGTAATCTAAATCAATATATATTATAGAAAAATCATTTTTACTTTTGTTATAACTTGTATTTAGTTTTTTAACTCGTTTATTAAACTCTCGTCTAGTAAATGATCCAGTTAAGAAATCTGTTGAACTTTCTACTTTAGCATTTTTAAGATTCTCTTCAAGTTCTAGCACTTTTTCTCTTAAACTTGAAACTTCATTTTTTTCATTATTAAGATTCTCAGACAGATTGGTAACGATATCTTTCATATTTTTATTAATCGATACCATATCTGCTCGAATTAATTCTAAACTACTGATATCACCCTCTTTTAAAGTGAGCTGCTCTAAATCTACTAATATATTATCTAGCTCATTTAAACTGTCGTCACTTTTGGAGACAGAGTTTTGGATATAATCACCCATTGAGCAGACGATACTGTTTAACTTTTCAGTTTTATCCGAAATGACATTTTTATCTGAGTATTTTCTTTTTAAAATATAGTCTTCAATATTATCTTGAACTTCATCTTTATTAAATATGCTTAAATCACTTTTCAACATTTTATTGAGTTTATTAATATCTTTATCTAATTTATCATTTACATAAACAGGGGCCAAAGCAGATATCATAAGTGATGCGATTTTTTCAACAGTGGATTTTGATAATCCTGTGCTACTTGAAGATAGAATTGAGTTCTCTTTTTCTCTTAATTTTTCTACTACGTAATCAAATAATGAATCAATATCAACTATATTTTTATCATTAAGTTCTAATATTTCTTCTTGATTTAATTTATTGGCAAAAGTAGAGAGCCTATCACAATCACTAATATCAAATCCATGTATTTGTGCTTGTTCATAAAAAACTCTTTTATAATTCTCAGGGGTTGGTGTTAAACTGTTTTCTTTTAGGTATTCAAGTACAGATTTAACTATATCTCTAATAGCAGCAGGCATAACAATATCCTAATATTAAATTATAATTTTATATTATTCTATCATAATAACTAATGTAAAATAATTTTTATATGCATTTTATACTTTAGTTAATTTTTCTTAGAAAGATGATTTTTTCTTTTCCAATATAATTTTCATGTATAATCTCAAAATTTAACTCTATTGTGGAAGTTATATTTAATCCCATTTTCATTTTTGGACTCACTAGCAACACTAGATAATCAATTTTGTCACTTAATATTTCTAATAAATTATATGAGCCTTCTATCATAACGAATTTATAATTTAGGAGTTTAAATAAATCATCACTAATCATTACATCTCTATTTGGCACAGAAAAAAGAGGAATTGATTTGTCAAATATTTTGTTTTTTGAATAAATTAACACATCTGGGTTTTTACCTAAAATAAATCTAGAATCTAATGTTGGTTTATCAATTCGAACCGTATTCCCACCAATAGTAAGCAAATCGATTTTATCCCTAAGTGTATGAACATATGCCAAAGTCTGATTGGATGAAATATATCCACCATCAATTGTTCCATTTAGAGTTTGTGCCATTTTGTAAAATATAAATGTTCCTTGTTGCCACTTAATAAAAGGAAACAAAAGTTCATCACATTCCTTTTTCATAACATTAGACTTAATATCAATATTAGATGATGTTAGTAGCTCTATACCACCACTTGCTACTTTATTTAGATCATTAGTACCAACAATAACTTTTCCAATATTTATACTTTGTAGAAGTTGTGCACAAGAAGGAGTTTTGCCAATATGATTACAGGGTTCTAATGTGACATAAATAGTACAGTCTTCAAAAAAACTATCACTATTTTTTATTAGATACTCATGGATTTCAAAGGAAGTTTTCATCATTTTTAAACGTGACTCAGGGTTTTTATTTAAATACGCAGTTTTTAGAGCATTTACTTCGGCATGTGCTTCACCAGCTTTTTTATGTGCTTCTACACTTAATATTTCACCCTTTTTAACAACTACAGCTCCAACAGCGGGATTTGGGTATGTGAGAAGTTGGTATTTCCACGCTTCATTAATAGCTAGTTTCATAAAAAAATCGTCATTAATTTTCATTTGTATGTATAAATGTATTAATTAATAATACATTATCTCCTTGGTATATTTGAAGCAGAGTATATAAAAAGTTGATTTAAAGAGAGGTTTATTTATTGATAATTGGGTTAGAATAGATTGGTTATGTAAGCAAATCTACTACGAGTTTAATTCCACTCGTAGTATGTAGAGGCAGAAGATATATCATTATAAGAAATAGTTAATTCTTCATTTTCAATGAGAAGTACAATACCATCTTCATCAGCACTTTTTAATGTACCTATGACGATTTCTTTATCATAATCTTTCACTTTTACTTTTTCACCAATTGAAGC
>MAAG01000143.1:2856-3205 GCA_002163065.1 Arcobacter sp. 31_11_sub10_T18 | reverse complement strand
TTAGGTGGAGAATCTAAATGTAAAGAAGCTGGAAAGTTAAAACTTGAAGGTAAAGATTATGTTGTGCAAGATGGTGATGTAATGCACTTCAGATTTAACGTTTAATTATTAAGTTTTATTAAAAAACATATTAAACTTTACGTAGTAACAAAATGTAACAAAGAATCACAAGCCAATTTTAAGGGCTTGTGATTACCTTGTTTACGCTATTCTAACTGTTTTCGAATAAATTATAATTTCTTTAATATAAGAAAATACACTTCCTAAAGAATCAAAATTATTATTTTAAATCCTTTCTTATTTCTATCTATAAATTAAGTAAACAAGAGTCTTTTTTTGATATAATATT
>MAAG01000143.1:1181-2850 GCA_002163065.1 Arcobacter sp. 31_11_sub10_T18 | reverse complement strand
TAAGTAAACAAGAGTCTTTTTTTGATATAATATTTTATAATGCAAAGAAGGAGAGTTTTATGTCTGAATTAATGACGCAAAAAATAGATTCACTACCTCCATTACCAAAAACTATTATGGAAATTGAAGATTTTAGAGGTAAGGTTGGAGAGAAAGAACCTTTCGAATTATTAAAAATTATAGAAAAAGATGCACTAATAATATCAACACTTTTAAAAGTATCAAACTCAGCTATGTTTGGTTTTAGAAGCAAAGTTGAAACACCAAGTAGAGCTATTAATTTATTGGGAGTAAACTTTACCATTTCAATTGCAATTGGTGGTACTGTTCAAAATTTATTACAAGCAAATTTAGATCCTTATGGTATTTCTACTGATGATTTTATGGATGCTTCAAACTTAGCATCTTCATTGGTTAACTTATGGGTTGCAAAAATTGACTATGATTTAAAAGAAGAGTTATTATTACCTGCGCTTTTACAAGAAACTGGTAAATTTATTGTTGCAGACGTAATTGCTAATGATGATAAAACTGATGACTTTAAACAAGCCCAATCAAATGGTTCTACATTATCTGATGTTGAAAAAGAATTTGTTGGTAAAAGTTCAGCTGAAATTACTGCAGATATCTTTAGACATTGGAAACTAAGTGAAAATCTTATTAATGCTATTGAATTTGTAGATAATTTAAAAGATTGTCCAGAAGATTTTTTACAAAAAGCAAAAATATTATATATTATTAAAACAGCTTGCGAAATCACAGATCCACTGAGTGATTCAAATTGTGAAAAAGCACTTGCCAAAGCAAAAGAGTTTGGTTTCAATACCAAAGACTTAGCAAAAGCATTTGATACTTTACAAACGCGATTATTAGACGCACTATAAAATTAAATAAAGAGTCTTAATAAAGGCTCTTTATTTAAACTCGTGATATTTCTCTTTATTATTCGCTGCCAATAATAAGGCATGATGTGACTTCTCTATAATATTTCTATGGTTTCCCCATGATACTGCAATAGTACATTCAAATTTTATATTCTCATCTTTAGACTCAACTTTTAAGTCTTTTATTTGCTTTACAATACTTTTATAATCAGTGCTACTATCTAATAATATACCCAATCTTGGTCCATAAGTTCTATATGTATTTGCTATACTGTTTATAGCTTTAGCAATTGATCTGAAGTATTTGTTTGCTTTATTAAAAGTAATTTGTTCATTTATCTTTACCAATGAATCCAAATAAATCTCAATAAAAATAAAACTCTCACTACTTTTTAAAAGTAAATCTTTTTCAAGTTTATTTTTGTTGTTTAAGTTGGTAATGGTGTCTAGATACATAGGTATACTTTTAATGTAACTAATAAGTATATTGATAACATTTTGTTTGATAAATTTTTTGTTTTTTGAATAAATTTGCTCGAAAGTATGTTTATATACATTTGAATATGCAAATCTAAGTTTATATCCGCTCATTAAATCTATACTAATTTTTTCATAACCCACATCGTCAATTCTACATTCTCTTTCACATAAACCCTCAACAGAAGAAAAGACCAAACCATAAAATATTTTTTGAGAAATAAAATATTCAATTTCATGATTTAAAGTATCGTTGTCTAATCCATCGTTATTAAAAATATGAGTGATTATATTTGATAAGTTTTGAT
>MAAG01000143.1:0-964 GCA_002163065.1 Arcobacter sp. 31_11_sub10_T18 | reverse complement strand
ATCCTTTGATTTAGTTTGTGATTCCAAATCAAATTTATAGGAGTAATAAAGTGCTAGGGTCAAATGTATTTTTGAATACATTGCCATTAAATGTGAAGCTACTTTATTCTTTTCCACATATTCAAATATGGAAGTAATATGATCTTCATTTAAAAATTCACTGCTTAAATTCGTAAATTTTCTAATTATAATATCAATAATATTTAATTTAAAAAACTCAAAATAATCATTTCTTATTTTAGGCATTTCTAGAAACGTTTCGAAGGTATTGATTAAAGTAATCTCATTTATTTCATTGGAGTATAAAATAATATTTCTAATCATATTTAAACTCTCACTGCTTAAATTTTTGTTTTCTATTAAGTCTTCTACAATATCCGCGAAGTTAACTATGGGTGTATCTATATTGTTTTCATTATGGATATACACGTAGTTATTTAATAAACAATGTTTAAAATCAATCAAACTGACATAATCTTCACCTGCTACATGGGTACAGTTTTCTTGGTAGTGCTCTATGATTTGTGAAAACTTCTGAAGATCATAAAAATCGTCTTCTAAAACAAACTTGGTTTCAAGTTTATAAAATAGTGTAAGTAGTAGGGTACTCACACTGTTAAGATAAATCAAGTAATAAAATTCTTCTTGTGAATCATCAATACTACCAAAGTGTGTATTTTTACTTAAAGTGTATCCATCAGTTAATTTCTCTAATAAAAAGTGATACTCATCAATTACATATTTTAAGTCTTTATTGGTGGTATTTACATAAGGTACATGGGAATAATAAAAAAGTAGCTTACCTAGAATATTATTTAAGGTGTTAATTTTTAAATCATCCAATGAGATTTTAAACTTAATCATATTGATAGTTTCAGTTAGGGATTCTGTGATACCTATTATGGTTTTTTTTCTAAGTACATCTGTTTGATTTAAAATACACAGTTCATTAAATGTCTCAATA
>MAAG01000108.1 GCA_002163065.1 Arcobacter sp. 31_11_sub10_T18 | reverse complement strand
CATTTGGGAAAGTAGTTAGTTTACTCTTTTCTCGTAAAAAATTTGTAGGTGCAACAATAGGATTTAATCCATGTTTTTTAAACAACTTCAATGCTCTTGGCATATGATACGCTGCGGTGATTAAAATAAACTGTTCTGCTCCAACAATATTACGAATATTCATGGCCTCTTCTTCTGTATCTCGAGGTTTGCTTTGCATTAAGATATCTGCTTTTGGAATACCCAGTTCAATTAACTTCTTGGCACTTCGTAACGCTTCAGGAATAGTTTTGCTTCCAGGATAACCAGAGGTAATAATTTTGGCATCTTTCATTTGATGATATAATCGAACAGCTTCATGAGATCTACCTTTGAAATCTCCACCTAAAAGTAAAATATACTTTGCACTTACATTTTGTTCAACTTTTGGATGTGATGATTCTAAGGGAAAGAGCATAGCATTTGAAAAAGGTGCATAAGAAACCATAAAAATCCACAAAAAAGAAATACTTAAATAAATTTTTGCTTTTTTGTAATTACTGGTATATAAATAAATAAGTCCTACTATAAACAGTATCAAACCAATTGATAAAGGCATTAAAAACGAAGATAGTAATTTTTTTAGAGTAAATCCCATCTTATTTTTTTATATTATCAATCAGTTTAAGTACTACATCCACAAATATATCGCTGTCATTGGGACACTTACAAACTTGATATTCCTTGATGCCAAGTTCTTGAGCTATTTCTCTATATTCAATATCAAGTTCAAAAAAAGTCTCACTATTATCAATAATAAAAGAAATAGGATATATGATTACTTTTTTATCTTTAAAATCCTTCAAACTCTCATCTAAAGAAGGGTCAATCCATTTCATAGGTCCTACTTTTGATTGGTAAGCCAAATTCACTGAATTAAATTCAATACCATAATCAACCAATTTATTTGTTAAAATTTTGACATGTTCTTCTACTTCTTCTTGATAAGTATCACCCGCATCAACGATTTTTTGTGGTAAACCATGGGCTGAAAATATCAAATCATATTCACTATATTTTGATCGAAATACTTTTGAAAGGATTTCATTAATAACCATTTCATTAAAATCATTATTTTTATAAAAAGGTTCTACTGCAATCATATTAAATTGTTCATTTGCTTCATCAATAAACTCTAAAAGACTTGATTGTGTTGTTGTCGTTGAGTATTGAGGATATAAGGGTAGTAAAATAATATCTTTAATATTTTTCTCTTCCAGTTGTTTAATACATTGACTAGCAAAGGGAGGTGTATATCGCATAGCTTGAGTAACAAATACTTCAGGTAACTTATCTTGTAGTTTAGCAACTAATTGATCTGTCAATTCGTTAATAGGTGATTTTCCACCTATTAATTCATAATTCTCCCAAGCAGAGTCTTTTCGCATATAGACAATAATAGAAGCAATCATAGAACGAAGTAAATCACTTTTTACGGTTAATATATGTTTATCATTAAACATATTTCGTAAAAAAAGTTCCAGTTCTTCCTTATTTCTCGCTCCACCCATATTTAAAAGCACCAAAGCTTTATTCATTATTATTTCCTTCATTTAGATGAATGATTCTGTCACTACACCATGTTGCCAAATGAACATCGTGTGTAATCAAAAGAATTCCGTAATCTGGTAAAAAATTAAGTAGTAATTTCATCACATCTCTAGCAATTATATTATCTAGAGCTGATGTAGGTTCATCCACTAATAACAGCTTTGGACTCATTAACAAACTACGTAAAATTGAAGATCGTTGTAATTGTCCTCCACTTAGTTCATGGGGCTTTTTATTTAAAAGACTTTTATCTAAACTCAATTTTTCTAAAAAGAAATCCAATTGATTTAAATTTGGAACAATATCTTTTATTTGATTTATTATTGTAAAAGTAGGATGAAAAGAGGTATAGGGATCTTGATAAATTGAACTCATTTTTGAAGCTTCAATAGTTCCATGAAGAGGTTTAAGATTATTTGTAATCAATTCAAACAAGGTACTTTTTCCACTGCCACTGGGCCCAACTATGGATATAATTTCTCCAACATTTAAAGTTAAACTAAAATCCTTATAAATAAGCTTATCACTTACATACCCAAAATCCAAATTTTGAATGTTAAGAATTCTTTGCAATCTCACCCTTTAAATTACTTACTAAGCATGTATGTTACAATATGAACAATATCTTAAATCTAATGTCCTATGTTAACGATATTGTATCTCATTAAACGTTTAATTAAAGTAAAGTTTGTTAAAATTTCGTGAAATACATATTAAGGAGAATATAAAATGAAAAAAATCATTTTAGGAACGTTAATCGTAAGTGCATCTATGTTAACTTTAAATGCTGCAAACTATGCTTCATGTGTTGGCTGCCATGGTGCAAATGGTGAAAAGAAAGCTTTAGGTAAATCAGCTGTAATTAAAGGTTGGAGCGTTGAAAAAACAGTTGCTGCATTAAAAGGTTATAAAGATGGTTCATATGGTGGACCAATGAAAGGTGTTATGAAAGGTCAAGTTGCAAGACTTTCAGATGCTGATATTCAAGATTTAGCTGAGCAAATCTCTAAATTCTAATATAATTTATTTTTAACATTAAGGAGCTAAGGTTTTGCCTTTTCTCCTTTTTTTAATTTTAGTTTTCCCACTACCTCACCTAACACACTTTTATCTCATTAAATTACTCTTATATTAAATTATGTTATTATTATTTACTTATATTGGAGAAAACATTAATGATAGGCAATATTTCTAAGTTAAAAAATATTAATATTTTATATGTGGAAGATGAAAAAGCACTTAGAGAAATCACCCTTAATATCCTAGAAGGTTTTACCAAACATCAATATGTGGGAGTAAATGGTAATGAAGGTTTGGCCTTATTTAAAAAACACCAAACTGATATTGATTTAATAATCACAGATGTAAATATGCCACAAATGAATGGCTTGGATATGATTAAAGAAATCAAAAAGATAAATCCAAATATCCCTATCATAGTAGCAACTGCATTTTCCAACACAGAATACTTACTCAAAGCAATTAACATAGGTGTTGATAAATATGTTTTAAAACCTGTGGATATGAAAAAGTTACTACAAATTATGAATCAATCCTTATTATATCATGAGCTTAAAGATTTATATCTAGATAAACTCACCTCATTACCCAATAGAAATAGACTGAAAAAAGACTTAGAATCTTCAAAAAGTACATTAATGGCTTTGGTTGATATAGATAAATTCTCAACTATCAATGACTTATACGGTGAATCCAACGGGAACAAAACTTTATACAAATTTTCTCTATTTTTAAAAGAACACTTTTTGAAAAAACAATTTAAACTATATAGAGTAGAAGCTGATAAATTTGCCATTGTCTTGAAAAATACAGATATTAATGTCTCAGAATTTTATACTACTTGTAAAAACTTTGCAGATGATGTTGAGAAAAATGCCATATTAATTGATGACAATGAAATAGATATTAATGTCACCATTGGAATTGCACAAGAAGAAGGAACATTGGTCTACGAATATGCACAACGTGTAGTGAATTATGCCAGAAAAAAATTAGAACAGATACTTATTTATGATGATTCTTATGATATACAACGATCCTTTGAAGAAAATATCAAGTGGGTAAAACAAGTAAAAAATGGATTAAAAGAAAACAGATTTAAAGCTTATTTTCAACCAATTATTGATACAAATACACAAGAAATATATAAATATGAAGCGCTTATTCGATATATAGACGATAACAATGAACCCGTAGCACCTTTACATTTTTTAGAAATTGCAAGGAAAGCTAAACTATACCCAAAAATCATCAAAGTAATGATCAACGAAGCCATTCACTTGATTAAACAAAAGAATAAAAGAGTTGCGGTAAACGTTTCTTTTGATGATATAAGTAGTTCTAAAACCACTACTTATGTATATGATATCTTAGAACAAAATAGAGATGTTACTTCAATGTTAGAATTTGAAATCTTAGAGAGTGAGGAAATACAAGACTTTCAAGCAGTCATAGCATTTATTAAAAATGTAAAGAAATTTGGTTGTACTGTAGGTGTTGATGATTTTGGTGCTGGATATTCAAACTTTAATATGTTAACCCATTTGGACATTGATTTTGTTAAAATTGATGGATCATTAATACTTGCCATTGACAAAGAAAAAAATCAAGAAATAATTGTGTCTACTATTTCAAATTTTTCAAAAGAATTTGGATTTAAAACAGTAGCTGAGTTCGTTACAAATGAAAGCATTTTCAACAAAATAAAAGAACTAAAAATCGATTATGCCCAAGGTTATTTCTTTGGAAAACCCATGGATATAAACGACATTTGAACTTAAGATAAGATGTTTTCTAACCAGCCATTTATGATTACTTCTCTATCAAATAATTCACTTTTAACTCTAGCAATATTAGCAATGGATACAAGCTGAGTAGAAGCCGTTTCTAAATCGTCATTGATAATAATATAATCATATTTATGACATGATCTAATTTCAATTTGTGAATTTAATAATCTCTTCTCAATCACGTCACTTGAATCAGTTTTTCTTCCATTCAATCGTTTTTCTAACTCTTTTAAAGAAGGGGTTGTAACAAAAACAGAAGTAACTACTCTATCAAGCTTTTCTCGTACAATTTCATGACCTTGAACATCTATATCAAAGATAACCAGTTTTGATTCTTCTAATGCTGTTAAAATAGGTTGAATAGAGGTACCATAGTAATTTCCATGAACTTCAGCCCATTCTAAAAAGTTATCATTTTTTATATCTTTTAAAAATTCTTCTTTGCTAACATAAAAATAATCTTTTCCAGGTGTTTCACCTTCTCTGATTTCTCTCGTAGTTGTAGAAATTGAAAAATAATAGTCATCAACATTTTTGTATACTGCACTCAAAAGTGTTGATTTACCACACCCACTTGGTCCCGAAATTATTAAAATGGCACCTTTTTTTTCATTAATCAACTGGTTTTTCCTTAAATTTAAGTTGGATATCAATCACTTGTCCTGCAATGAGTTGGTCAATGATACTTTGGTCTAGTTTTGTTAACAATGGTTTTAAGTCATCCATATTATGATCATTTAACAATAATCGTATGGGTTCATGAACGTCTGAGTCAAATTCATAATCCTTTACATCATCAATAGCTTTATCAATGATATCAGACAAGTCTAACCAATCTTCTTCTTCCAGCTCTTGCACTTCATTCTGGATGTCATTACTATGTAACATGTCTTGAATTTTATGTAATTCTTTGTTATCTAAAATTCCACCATCTTTTAATGAGGCAACGGTGATAATACTTTCATCTGACTCATCATCAATATCTAAAGCGATATCATCAGCAAGAGATTCTACATAATCAACAACTTCTTTCGTCGCATTTTCAGCATCTGTTCTTTTATTGTTGAACTCTTCTTTTTCTTCTTCTTTAATTATTTGCATATGTTCTTGTAAAATACTTTGTAATTGATTTGGTAAAAAAGGTCTAGGAATTATAAAGTCCCTAGCTTTTTCAAAGGGTAATTCTTCCGAAGCTATAGCTCCAAGTTTTTGTGAAAATTGTTTTATAATATTAAACCTATCATCAATAAATTCTTTATCAATAATAATTAAATCGTATTTTTCTTCTACTTCATTGTCATCTTTATTTACAAACTCAAGTCCGAGTTTTTTGCATACAAGAGTAAAGATTTGAATAACAATGGGAGTATTACTTATTAATAATAATGTCATTTTAACTCCTGCAGTTTTTGGTCAACTAGTTTATATACCTTATCACAATTAAATGCAATGTCTTCTTCATGAGTAACCAGAATTAAACCTGCGCTATTTTCTTTTATGTAATCAAACAGAGTGTTTATAACTTCACTGGCTGTTTGTTTGTCCAAGTTCCCTGTGGGTTCATCTGCAAATATAATTTTAGGATTTTTAGTTAAAATCCTTGCAATTGATAATCTTTGCTGTTGGCCACCACTTAGTTCTCCAACACCTTGTTTCATTACATGATCAATATTTAACGACTTTAATAAGTTATCATCTACATCTTTATCACTCAACAAAGAAGCAATTTGTAGATTTTCATCCGCACTGAATCCACGAAATAAATAATGTGCTTGAAATATTATACCAAAATCTTTTCTTCTAATCTTTAATAATTTGTTGTCTTTTAAAGAATATAAATTTTCATTGTTATAAGTAATCGTTCCATTTTTGGGTTTTAATAAAGAGGATAAAATATTTAATAAAGTTGATTTTCCACTACCACTCATACCAATTATTGCTATAGATTTTCCTTGATGTAAATCTAAATCAATATTATCAAATAATGGATAGTCAAAATTGTGGGATATGTTTTTTGCACTAAGCAAAGTAGAGTTGAGTGTTGAATGAGTTAGATCCACTTGTTCAGAACTTTTAGTCATTCAACACTCGCTTTTTATTTAGTTATTTACTCATTTGAGCTGCAACTTCAGCAGCAAAATCTTCTTCTTTTTTCTCAATTCCTTCACCAAGTTCATATCTAATGTACTCAGTAATTTTAATTGAAGCATCAACATCAGCAATAGCTTGTTCAACAGTTTTTTTGTCGTCCATAACATATGCTTGTGATAATAACGCTAATCTACCATCCAATTGAGTATTATCAGTGATATATCGCTCAATTTTACCAGCAGTAATTCTGTCCCAAATTTTTTCAGGTTTACCTTGTTCTTTTAATTCAGCTTCGAATTTAGCTTTAGCATTTGCTAGTGCTTCTTCAGTTAACTGAGATTTAGAAACAAAATCAGGAATATTTTTAAGTGGTTTTTTTAATCTAACCAATTCATCATTATCAGCTTCGATTTCTGCAACGATTGCTCTGTTTTCAGATTCAATAAATTCTGGATCTAAATCACTGTAAGCAATTACAGTTGGTTTCATAGCAGATGCATGCATTGCTATACTTTTTAATAATGCAGAAGCTTTATCTTTAGCAGCAGCATCACAAGTTGCAGCTAATAAAACCCCTACTCTACCATTTGTATGAACATAAGCATTTGTAACATCCGCTTTAACTGAACTTACTTTTCTAGCAACTAAGTTTTCACCAATTGTAGCAATTTTACCATTTAAAAATTCAGTAAACCCAATATCATTGATAGTTGAAGCAGCAAGTGCTTCAGCATCAACGATATTTTTAGTTTGCGCATGTTTTACAATTTCTTGTGTTAAGTTAAGAAAGTTTTCATTTTTAGCAACAAAGTCAGTTTGAGCATTAAGCTCTAACATTGTAGCAATTGATTTATCTTCATTAACAGTTACAGCAATAACACCCTCAGCAGCAACATTACCAGCTTTTTTAGCAGCTTTACCAAGTCCAGCTTCTCTTAAAGCTTGTACAGCTTTATCTAAGTCACCTTCAGTTTCGTTAAGCGCATTTTTACAATCAAGCATACCTGCACCAGTCATTCCTCTAAGTTCTTTAATTAATTTTGGAGTTGCTCCAGCCATAATTATGCTTCCTCAGATTTAGCTTCAGCAGGTGCTTCTTTTTCACCTTCAGCTACAGCTTCTGCTACAACTTCTGCTACTTCTTCTTCACTTGCAACAACTACTTCTTCTTCAGTTCCACCATTAGCTTCTGCTAATACTGCTTTACCTTCGTTCATAGCTGCTGCCATTTCGTTACAAAATAATTGGATAGATCTGATAGCATCATCATTACCTGGAATTGGTAAATCAACAACATCAGGGTCACAGTTAGTATCTAAAGGAGCTACAACTGTAATTCCAAGTCTTCTAGCTTCAGCAATTGCAATTTTTTCTTTAACAGCATCAATAACAAACATCATATCAGGAATTTTGTTCATTTCTTTGATTCCACCAAGGTATAATTCTAACTTAGTTTCTTTTCGAGTAAGCATTAAAGCTTCTTTTTTAGTAAGTAGATCTAGTTGACCTTCTTCTCTCATTTTTTTAATAATTTCTAATTTTCTAATTGATCTTTTAATCGTACCGTAGTTTGTTAACATTCCACCTAACCATCTATGGTTAACGTAAGGCATACCACAATCAATTGCTGCTTTTTTAACAGCTTCACTTGCTTGCTTTTTAGTTCCAACAAACATCATTGTTTGTCCTTCAGCTGCTGCATCTCTAACTACATTGTATGTATATCTAAAATATCTAAGAGTTTTTTGTAAATCTACGATATAAATGTTCTTTCTTACACCAAAAATAAACTTTTTCATTTTCGGATTCCATCTTCTTGTTTGGTGTCCGAAGTGTACACCACATTCTAATAAGTCTTTCATTGTAACCATAACGGCTCCTTTAGTTTTGTCTTTTTTGAGGTTTAGCCTCTGTGCCCCTTAACGAATAATTTCGCAACCTCTTTTTAGGATTGACACATGTGAGGTATCTAATTTTTAAATTAGAGTCGCGAATAATATCAAATTTTAGTTTAATGTAAGGTTAAGAGATTCTTCTAAATGTGAGAGTATAAATTAAATATATAATTTTTATATGCTTTTTGATAAGATGATTGAAATTTAAAGGGTACTATTAAGAATGAATGAAAAAATTGTTGAACTAAAAAATGAAATCTCAAAAGCAGTAATTGGTCAAGAATCAATGATTGATGCTCTATTAATTGGTCTTTTAACTTCTGGTCATATTTTACTTGAAGGGGTACCAGGACTTGCAAAAACCACAACAGTTAAAGCTTTATCTGATGCACTGGATTTGGATTTCAAGAGGGTCCAATTTACCCCAGATTTATTACCCAGTGATATTATAGGCGCACAAATCTATAATATGAAAACAGCTGACTTTTCAATTAAAAAAGGTCCTGTTTTTACAAACTTATTACTTGCAGATGAAATAAATAGAGCCCCAGCAAAAGTACAATCAGCTCTTTTAGAAGTTATGCAAGAAAGACAAGTAACCATAGCTGAAGATAGTTTTAAAATACAACATCCTTTTTTAGTACTTGCAACTCAAAACCCCATTGAACAAGAAGGAGCTTATGCCTTGCCTGAAGCTCAACTAGATCGTTTCATGTTTAAAATTGTTGTAGGATACAATACAAAAGAAGAAGAATATGAAATCGCATCTAAAGTAGCAAATAACTCTTTTGAAGAAGTGAAGGCTGTTTTAACCTTAGAAGACTTAGAAATATTAAGAGCTGAAGTTCAAAACATACATATGGATAAAGAATTAGAAGACTATATTGTTAATATCGTTTTTGCAAGTAGACACCCAAAAGAGTATGATCTTGATGAATTAAGTGATTTAATCCAATTTGGTGCCAGTCCAAGGGCAACCATTGATATGTTTAAAGCTGTACGAGCCAAAGCTTATTTAAGAGGAAACGAATATGTAACTCCCGTTGATATTGCTTTGATTGTTAAAGATGTTCTAAGACATAGAATCATTTTAAGTTATGAAGCAGAAGCTATGAATATTACAACAGATGAAATTATTGCAAAAATCATCAAGAAAATTCCAATCCCGTAATATGATTAAAACCTCTAATACCGTTCTCAAAAAAATACTTATAAAAACTAAACGTGCAGTTTTTAGTGAAATTGTTGGAAATAATACTTCACGGCTAAGAGGTGAAGGATACGATTTTAGTGAACTAAAAGAGTACGAATATGGGGAAGATGTTAAAAATATAGATTGGATTATAAGTGCAAAAATGCAAAAGCCTTATTCAAAAGTTTTTCACGCACAAAAAGAGTTGAATATTAGCATCGTTCCAATATTAAATGGATCTGTTTATTTTGGTACTGTTAAACTCAAACAAGAACTGATCACTGAGATATCTACTCTCTTAGCATATTCGAGTGTAAAACAAGGAGACCCATTTGAAAGTTATATTGCAAATGAACATGTCCATTTACAAAATAAAAGAAGTAAAACTATCTTTGGGGTATATACAATGGCCCAAAAACTTTTTGAATATAAAAGTTTGAATAAAAAGTTAAACTATAGCAATATTACCAATGAATTATACAAAAAAATCAACAAAAGATCGCTTATTTTTTTAATCGGTGATTTTTTTGATACTGAAACTTTAGATTTAAAACTTTTAAATAAAAAACATGAAGTCATTGTGATTATCGTAAGAGATCATTTTGAAGAAAACCCTAAAAAACTTGGAAATGTAAACTTAGTTGATCCAAGTAGTAGAATAACTTTTGAAGGAAATATCAATAATTCTCTCATCAAAAACTATCGAAATAAAGTCAAAAAAAATGATCACCAATTTTATACTGACTTACAACAAAATGGAATTAAATTTATCAAGATTTATACCAATGAAGATCCAATTGCTAAAATTGCAGGATTATTAAACAGATGAACAATTTAAAAATACATGATATTAAAAATCTAAGTGAAGTTGGTGATTGGTCTTTTTATATTTTTCTTATTTTACTTATATGTTTACTTGTTATAATTATCTTTTTAACGTATTTGATTGTAAATAAAATAAAAAATAAAAAAATTAACACCCAAAAACTCACACTTGAGAAATTGAAAGAAGTGAATACAAATCAAAGTAAAAATGCTGCATATGAAATCACAAAATATCTTCATCTACTTAAGAAGAATGAACTACAAACTCAGCTGGCTAACGAACTTATTTTAGATTTGGAAAATTATAAATATAAAAAAGTAACATCTGGATTTAACCATATAACAACAACAAGACTTAAAAAATTCATGGAATCTTTATGAACAATATCACTTTAGAATACCCGTACTTTTTGCTATTGGTAATACCTTTTATATTAAGTGAATTTTTATGTCAAGAAAAAAATGCAAGTTACTATATGCCCCATTTAAATATATTCACGCAAAGTAAAAAAAGCAGTGCTATTTTTTCCATTTTATTAAAATGGCTAATAACATTAAGTGCAATTATAGCTTTGAGTTCACCCTATGAAAAACTTCAAACCATCAATATAAAAAAAGATGGATTGGATATAGTTTTAAGTTTGGATACTAGTGAGTCAATGAGGCAATATGGTTTTAATGAAGATAATCTTTCACAAAATAGATGGGAAGTGGTTAGTTTAATTGTTGAAGAATTTATTCCCAAACGCTTAAATGACAATATTGCAATAGTAGTTTTTGGAACATCTGTCATGACAGCATCACCCCTTAGTTTTGACAAAAAAGCACAAGCAAAGATAGTTCAACATCTAAATATTGGAGTTGCAGGTGAGAGAACAGCACTTATAGATTCAGTAGCAGGATCAGTTAATATTCTCAAGAATTCAAAAGCAAAATCAAAAGTAATTATTGTTATAACAGATGGAGAAGATACAGCTAGTATCATTCCTTTAAAAGTAGTAAGTAACCTTGTGAAGAAATATGATATCAAGATTTATGCCATAGGTATTGGAGAGTCCAATAAACGCTTATTAAATCAATTGGCAAATATAAACGGGGGGAAATCTTTTTATGCAAGATCAAAAGATAACTTAGAATTAATATATGAAGCAATCAATAAACTGGAAAAATCGAAAATAGAACAAAATAAAATTATTATGAAAGAGTACTTTTATATGTATTTTCTTTATATATCTATTTTTTCTTTATTTTTGTATATCTATTTAAAAAATAGGTTTAACAATTAGATATACTATCAAGCACAATCAATAAAATATAAACTGGATTACTATGGCAAAAAGAAACAATAAAAATAAACAACTTAAAAATAGAACTGATACTAATAACATAAATGAAAAAATAATTACAAAGAAAAATATTCATTCAAAAGAACATTTAGAAGAATTATCAAATAATATCGATATCACAACTACAACATCAAATATAAAGATAAATGAAAGTATACAAGAGAACAATACCCATGTTAAACCTAGTAGCTCAAGAGATGAAGTTGAAGTTGATAAAATTTTTAAATTATTACAAGAAGCCAAAGATGAACTGAAAAGTAAAAATACTTTTAAGAAAGATAGACAAGAAAGAATTGAACAAATCATTAGCGATATTCCTAAAAATGGTGCAGAAGAATTAAGTAATATAAAAGAACTAGACAATATAGAAAAGTCAGAACTTACAGAAGAAGACTTTATTCTCACTGAAGAAATAACTGAAACACAAGCTGAACAAGCCCAAAAGCCATCTCTTGGAAAAAAGGCCAAGAAAGAATCTCATATTATTAACTATTTACTTTTAATGATTATTTTCATTCTTGTTTTTCTACTCTATGACAACAATAAGCTTATTAAACTAACATCTAATAAAGAAGATACAAAAACAAAATCGCTAAAGTTTTCTGACTTACCTCAAAACTTACGAAATGAATATATTCCCAAACATGTGGTTGTACAAGCACAAGAGCAAACCAAAGATCTCATTGAAAAATCTCAGCTCTTAATAACACAAAACAAGCTCTTAGAAACAAAAATAAAATCCATATCATTAGAAAAAGACAATAAGATTATTATGAAAAATGAGCAAAAAGTTAAAAACAATAGAAATTTATTAAAAGAGCTCACCGCTTTAAAAAATGAACAATCCATTTACAGCAACAAAGTTGTGGCCCTAAATATTGAGAAGAAAAAGAATCAAGAAAAATTGGAGTTATTAGTAAAAGAA
Source organism: Arcobacter sp. 31_11_sub10_T18 (assembly GCA_002163065.1). GTDB lineage: Bacteria > Campylobacterota > Campylobacteria > Campylobacterales > Arcobacteraceae > MAAG01. The sequence goes on along the minus strand of MAAG01000108.1, from coordinate 3,423 downwards.
AATAAACTCTTAGAAAAATCAGTTCAAGACTTCAAAATGTCTAAAGAAAAGCAAGTCTTAGCTAAAGAAAAGGCCAAGACACAAACACCTAGTGATAAATATCAAAAGATTTTAAATAAAGAAGTTTTTCCAGCAATAAAATCCACATCAACAAAGTATGAAATTTTAAAGTGTTATGATTTGCAACCGGGTGAATTTTATTTGAGTTCCAAATGTAAAAATGATATATCAAAATTTGCAAGTACAAACAGTAAAGCACTAAGATTTGAAATAATTGGAGTTGTGGATCAAACAGATTTCACTTCTTTATACAAAGAAGATACTACAAGTTTAAATGCACTTGAACTGCAAAAATATAATGCCATGGGACTTGCACGTTATAGGGTATTAGAAACCAGCTGGTTTTTGAGTACACAATTAAAAGATATTATTTTAACACCTGTTAATTACACGATTACTTCTAAAAAAACAAATAGAGGTTCAATTATTAGAGCCTATTATAAATAAGCAATAAGTGACAGTTCACTTATTGCGATAAGACTTCATTGATGATATTTTTATCATTAAAAGGAAGTTTCTTATCATAAATAGTTTGATATTCTTCATCACCTTTGCCAAGAACTAGTATCACAGAGTTTTCACTTGAACATTCAATGGCTTTTTTAATAGCAAGTTTTCTATTTACTTCAACTTCAACTTTTTCAAGGTTTGGGATACCCTTCAAAATATCTTCAATAATTAAATCAGGATCTTCAAAACGAGGATTATCAGAAGTAACAATTATTTTTTTTGCATAATGGAAAGCAATTCTCCCCATTAGTGGTCGTTTCTCTTTATCTCTATCTCCACCAGCGCCAAACACAACCGTAATATCTTTAGTAGGATAACTCTTCAGCACTTCTTGCATACCATCAGGAGTATGTGCAAAATCAACAACGATGAAGGGCTTTGTACTAATAGTTTCCATTCGCCCACTAACCCCTGCAAAGTTTTCAAGTGTATCACATATTTCTTGCAGAGGTTTTTTGCTCAATATATGACAAGCAGCTATTGAGGCAGTTAAATTATATATATTAAAAACTCCTGTAACCCCAGTACTATAATGAACCGTTTCGCCAAAATAATTTAGAGCCACATCCATACCATCTTTAAAACTGTATGCTTGCACTTTATAAGTTGAAGGTTCATCTAAAGAATAGGCAAATCCATTTTTAACATTGTATTGTGCATTTTTTTCATCTTTGTTAATGAGTTTAGGTGAATCATCTGTAAAAAAAGAGTTTTTAACTGCAATATATTCTTCAATTGTATGATGATAATCTAAATGATCCCTAGTAATATTTGTTAATATTTTTAAAGAAAAATCTAAACCTTCTATTCTTTTTTGAACTATAGCATGAGAGCTTACTTCCATAATAAAAAAGTCACACCCTCGTTCTTGTGCTTTTAAGATATGTTCAAAATTACTTAGTTGTACAGGAGTAGTTAAAGAGTATTCTTCAATTCTTTCATCATTAATAAAAAAACCACGAGTACCTTGCAGTGCAACCTTAAAACCCAAGTCTAATAAAATAGAATAAATAGCAGCTGCGGTTGTTGTTTTTCCATTGGTACCAGTAATCCCTACTATTTGAATACTTGAAAAATCAACTTTATTTTTTAAATCACATGCACTAATAAAGTCGATACAGCCATTATCTTTAGCACTTGAAATAAACTTTTCAGTAAAACTTGAATAGACAAATGAAATGTTTTCACTTGTTTCTTGACTGTTGTCACTGAATTGTTTATTATTTATGGTTATGATCAAGGTTTTTTGCTTCTAATTTTTTATATAGTTCTTCAATTTTGGTATCATAAGAAAAGTATTCATTAAAACCATCTAAATAACTATAAGCAGTGGTATTAAATCCATTTTCTATTAAGTTTGATACAAAGTCAAAAAAATCTTCTTTTGATTCAATGGCAACTTTTGTGCTAAACATAATATCTTCAAAAGCAATTCTGAAAGAACCTCTGTCAATTATTAATTGTTTAAAGTCTTCATATTTTATAGCATCAAGAGAGTCTACTGTTGATTCAGATATATCTTTTAAGATATCCATCATTTTTTCAACATCACCATCGTAAGCATCAATAACATTTTCAACATATTTGATAGCTTCATCTAAGTTTTCATCTTTTGAAATGGTGAAATAATCAAATAATGAAATAGCCTTGGCTTCATCTTCACTTGCGATATCACAAAAAATAGCATACAATTTATATTCTTTTATTTGGGGATATTGTGATACCAATTGACTATAGGTAAATAAAGCCTGGTCATAATCTTTGTTTATAAAATATGCATTGGCTTCATCTAGTAGTCTACGTACGTTTATCATTAAAATTCCTCTAATTTGTCTTCCATACCAATTGGTACATTGACAATAACAAGTTCTGGGTGTATTGCTTCTTGTAGTTCTTTCTCTACTACAAACTTTAACGTAGTCCCACTAGAACCACATCCTACACAGGCACCTTGAAGTTGTACAAATACTCGCCCTTCTTTAATGGCAAGTAATTCAATATGTCCACCATCTCTTGCTACCATAGGTCCAACTTTTGTATCTATAATATTCTTTACAGGAGGAAGTAAATCTTCATCACTAAATGGCATCATAATTTAATCCTTTTTTTTAACTTTACTCTTTAATTTAACACCCCATATTCCAAGAGCTGTAAAAGCTAAAATTACAGCTATGGTTTGAAAAATAAATGTTAAAGAAACTGCTTCGCTAAAAAACATATTATCTCTTAATCTTTATTCATTACGTCATCACATCTAACACATAATGACTCTTCATTTACAGAGTTAAACTTCCAACATCTTGGACATTTTTCTTTTGCTGACTTATAAACTTCAAATATAGCATCATCAATTTCAAACTTAACAAGAGCATTTTCTTGAGTGCTTGATGTTACTCCACTTACAATAAACCAGTCTTCAATTTCAACATTGTTTAATTCAAGTATCTCTTTACTATTTGTATATAGAGAAAGACCTTATGCCTACCGCCGTACTCTTTATCATATATATCGTTATTGCGACTTATGGTTATTTCAAATGGCTGCACATCTACAAAAACAACTCGATTAATTTAGTACAACCTATCGTTGAGTAAACAAGGTGAAAGTTTTATTAAATAACTTACCCTGCTTTAATCATATTGATAATATTAGTGAAATTACCTCAGGATTAAGCCAACACTGTTTTAAGGTGAGTGCCAATGGTAAAACATACTTTGCCAAAACAATTCAAAGCAATACTGAAGTTACTGTTGCTTTAAACGCCGCTAAACATAATTTTAGTCCTGCCGTAGTCTATTATGATTCGCAATGGTTAATTACTGACTACATTGAAAGTAAAAACTTATCTCTTAG
>MAAG01000070.1 GCA_002163065.1 Arcobacter sp. 31_11_sub10_T18 | reverse complement strand
CTCTAATAGTCCCATGGAGGTGTGATTTGATAATAACCAGTATAACTCAAGTACTTCTTTAACATCATGTTGTACCCAAAAAGTTGATTTCTCTGGATCCATTCCTAGTGCTAAAAAGTTAACAGCAACATCAAAAACATTTTTTTCTAAAAGTGCTTTGTCTTTAACTGATGTCATTGCATGATATGAAGCAATAAAGGCAAAAAGTTCACCATCATTTTGTGACTCTACCATTTTTTTAATCATACCGAAGTAGTTTCCAATATGTATTGTACCTGAGGGTTGTATTCCTGATAATATTCTCAACGTAAAGGTCCTTGATTTTTTGTGTCATTATAACCAATCACAAATTAAACCATAAGTAATAAAATCAAATGGTATAAATGTGTGGGCATATTTGATATAATAAATGATAATAATTAAAAAGGTCACTTATGATTGATAGTTTTTTAGAAGATAAATTTAGTGAAATTGCGAACGTATTAGATCATCACAAGAACATATTTAATGTCAATCCTGATATTCATGCCAATAGTCATTTAAATATGAAAGATGATGTCTTCCTTCTGATTTCTTTTTTTAGCTCTTTTGATGATACCTTTGAAGATGAGTTAACATCCTTGATGTTAAATGATGTATTAAGTCTACTAAAGTACTTTGATAAAATAAATTACAAAAAAGAGATTAATCGAACTTTTTGTTCGAGTAAATTTGAACTTTTATATGCAGAGTATGAAAAACAGAATCAGGACATCAGTTTTGATGCCTTTAAAGATAGATATTTTGAAGTATTAAAAGAACTTCGTGTTCAAGCTATACCTATTATTAATACCAAACTCTATTATTTAGATTTATTAATTTGGTCAAAAGCCAGAGAGTCTAAAATTATATTAAGAGTTCTACGTAACTTTGGTGCCAATGATTGTTTTAATACCAAAGAATTTCATGACAATAAAACTATTAATTTTAAATCAATGATAGGGTATAAATATGTAGCCCAGGACTACGAACCAAAAGCAAAATATACTCAAAAGAATATTGACTTTATCAAGGCCTTGGATAATGTTGATGATAGCTACGATGAAACATATGAAGAGAACTTTAACAGACTAATTGGTGTAAAAAATAAAATTGCTATCTTTAAAGGTATGCAAGATGGGGACATTAGGTTAGTAGTTAAAGATGTTCTTTTTATGAAATATAATCCCCATGAAACGATTATACGAGAAGGTGAATTGGGTGATGACATTTATTTTATTGTTTCAGGAACATGTAGGGTTACAGCAAATCATAAAGCCGTAGGGCTTTTAAAAGAACATCAAATATTTGGAGAATTTTCTGCGATTACCAAGGATTTACGAACAGCAACCATTCGAACCAATTCTATTGTTACAGTGTTGAGTTTTAAATTAGCTACTGAATTATTTGATGAAATCCCTGAGAGTTTTTCAAACTTATATAAAAATGTCATTGATGAGTTAATAAAAAAGATTGACTTATCCAACCAAAAGAAATACTAAAATGATATGAAATAATTTTTTAAAAAGATTAGTTCCAAACTAAATAATAAATATTTAAATTCTAATTCCTTTAAAATAACAAGTGAAAATATAATAACTTATTTAAATAAGAATAAAAAGAATTTTATTTGTTATACTATTTAGTGAGGAAATAATCATGGTTACTAAAAATTTAATTGATTGTGATTTAGAAAAACTTGATGAAATTATCTCTTACAATGAAAATGTATTGGGTATTCAAAAAAATATTCTCTCGGGTAGTTTTCTAAATATTAAAGATGAAATCTTTTATTTGGTCAATTTCTTTTCTTGTATTGATACTAACTTCAGAACCAATTTATTACAACAATTATTAAATGATGTTTTGCATTTTTTAGATATATATGAACAAATTGAAAATGCAAATATCCTTGAACATTGCAAGATAGATCCAAATTCTAGTTCTTCAAGTGAACAAATAAATGACTATACCTCTAAATTAAAAAACTGCAAACTTAAAACCATCTCAATTATAAATACGAGGTTATATTGTATTGACTCTTTGATGTGGGACTTGGTTAAAAATTCAAAAAAAATAAAACGATTTGTAAATATATTTGAAGTTGGGAAAGTAAATAATACTCAAGAGTTTTTAAAAATACAAAAATATGATTTAAAACCCATGTTTAAAAGCACTTATACTCCCAGCTCAAATGAGCTTAAACCTTTGTACCATGAATCAGAATTAAAAATAATACAATCACTGAAAAATGATGAAGTGAATGAGCTCTCTGAAGGTATAAATCATTTACTTAAATCAAAAAGTTCCATAGGTTTTTTTGAGAATATGAGCGATGAAGAAATTAAACTAATTGTGAATTGTGTAAAATTTTCGAAATATGATAGAGGTGAGGTTATCACAAAACAAGGGGATAGAACGAAAGAAATGTTTTTTATTATTTCAGGAGAATGCACTGTTATCCAAGATAATAAAATTGTAGGAAAGTTGGGTCCCAAACAAATTTTTGGTGAATTTTCTAAAATTACCAATAGAAAAAGGTTTGCAACTGTTATTACTAAAACTCAAACCACCTTATTAAGTTTTAATTTAAAACTTGAATTGTTTGATGAAGCTCCTTTTAGTTTTTCAACTTTATACAAAAATATATTAGCTGAATTGGTAAAAAAAATAGATATTTCAAACCATTATAAACAAAAATAAATATTGTCTTTAGTCTTTTCTTAAGTGGACCAACTTATTGTTTATTTTATTAATAATAAGTTCTATATGCATGAGTAAATTGTAATACTCTCCCATAAATGACATGGGCACATTTGTGTGTTCTTGAATACTTGTTTGTAAAGTCTCTAAATTTTCCAGTTCAATTTTCAACTCACTGTTATTTAAGCCTTTTAATTTTTTATCTATTTCATTAATTGTTTTGTACCACTTATAAATTTTTGATCTCATAGTCCATCTGTAT
>MAAG01000115.1 GCA_002163065.1 Arcobacter sp. 31_11_sub10_T18 | reverse complement strand
AAGAATATAGCCCACATAACGAGTAAAGTTGGATACAGTTTTATCATAAGATAGAAGAAAAATCCAAGGTAATACTAAGGCCAGATGAAGAGGACGACTGATGAGATTTGGCATAAGTCCTGTAAAAATCAAATAAATATGAAAACCCACAGTAATAAGTGCAAGAGCAGCTACTATCAAATACTTCTTTGATAGTAGCTCGTTTTTTATATATCCCATATACTAAAGACTATTTTAGTTTTGAAGGAACGTTTGCGTTGATTTCATTATAGTACTTCAATGCTCCCTTATGAAGTTTCGCATTAAACATTGCTAGGTTTTGAGGAGTAATTGCTTTCCACCATACACTTTGTTTTTCTAAGTTAGATTTTGATTCCCAAAAAGCTTTTGTAAATTTATAAGCAGTTTCTTCACTCATGTTTGTAGTAGTATAAACTCCAACTGGTAAAGTTGTTGTTACGATGTCTTCATTGATACCGGAGTATGTTCCTGCAGGAATGATGAGTTTATCTCTTTTTGTTTTTGTAATTTGCTCGTCATTCATACTTAAAATTTTGATGTTTGTACTTGCTGCTGCTTCGATTACATTGGGAGCAGGATAAGACCCAGCTGTTGCAAATCCATCGATTTGACCATTTTTAAGAGCAGCCACTGCACCTGAAAGTTCAGCACCTACAAGTTTAACCTCACCCTTTAACCCAAATAGTTTTACGTACTTTTTAGCTTCTCTTGCTCCAAAACTTCCTTTTCCAATTAGAAGTGACTTTCCTTTTAAATCTGCAAAGGTATTTATTCCAGAATCTGCATTAACAACCATGTGCATAGTTAAATAAGGAATTGGGAACAGTGATCTGATTTTTGAGTAGTCATCTGCTTTGTCTTTTTTAAACATGGCCTTTTGACCTTGAGCCAGTCTGATTAATACAGGAGGAGTTGTGAAAACATAGTTTCCTTTTCTCTTTCTTACTTCTTTGACATTTTGAACAGAACCTTGACTCTCTTCTATGGTTATTTGTAAATCTTTATTTGTATTTCTGCTGATATTTTCACCAACTTGTACTGCCATTTGATAATAAGAAGATGTTGACTTTGCTGATTTATAAGTGATTCGAACATCATCACTTGCACTTAAATTTAATGCCAACGAACATAAAGCCACAACAGGTAAAACGTTTAATATTTTCATAATTTCTCTCCTAAATTTTAAATCTCAAAAATTATAGCACTAACTTACTAATAACTTACAGAAAAAAGTAATATTAATGTTTCAAAAAAGTTTTATAATTGTAAAGGTTTTTACACATTCTTTTGGGGCAGGAAAAAGAAAGGATATTAAAAAATATTATTTAGGGACTTTATGTATATCTGGATGAAGTTTCCTTTTAAAACCTCATCCACTCGCATATTTTGTTTATTCTAATTTTGAACTTGCAAGTTTCGCACCAAAAGCAAAAAAAATACTTCCAGATAAATAGTTAAGCCAACGAGAGCTCTTAGCATTGGTTAAAAAACGTTTAAAGTGCTGAGCTAAAACAATGATAACAAAAAACCAAAGTGCAACAACAAGTGCTTGAATGGCACCCAATAATAAACTTTCTTGTAGAACCGCATCTTGACTAACAAACTGTGGAAATATTGATAGATAAAATAACACTATTTTAGGGTTAAGTAAATTTGTCAACAAACCTTTAATGAAATTATTCATAATACTCTTAGATTTTTGTTTTTGTGGTGTCGCCAGATGACTAAAACTCATTCCAGCTTTTACATGACTGTAACCCAACCATAACAAATAAACAACACCCAGCCATTTTAAAACAACAAAAGCAAAAGTTGATTGGGCGATTAATAAACTTAGTCCTAAAGCAGAAACAAAAGCGTGAACAAAAAAACCACTAGCAACACCAGCTACGTTTGCAAATGCTTTTATTTTGTTATTTGAAAGTGCAGTAAATAACACCAATAAAGCATTTGGTCCAGGAATAATAGCAATGAAAAATACTATTAAAGCAAATGCTAACAATGATTCTAAAGTCATACTAACTCCTATTCATTTTATTTTTTAATCTTTTAAATTTTAAGATATTTTATTGATTTGTATTATAGCAGGTCTTCGTATTTTGAGCTACATAGGTTACATCATTGGAGTTATTTCAGAACTAGAATTTTACCTCGTTTGAGTTCTATATATTTTTTATCTTTTAAGTCTTTTAAAACTCGACTAATGACCACTCTTGAAGTTCCTAAATGATTGGCTATTTCTTCATGGGTGATTTTAACTATTTTACTCTCATATGAGTGTAGAAAATCTAATATTCTACTATCAAGCCTTTTAAACTTGATATCTTCTACCAGTGTAGTTAGGGCTGAAAACCTAATAGTAAAGAGTGAGAAGATAAACTTTTGATAGGCAGGTGAGTGAATCATAAGCTCTTGGATTACTTCTTTTGGTATCAACCAGCCTTTGATATCACTACTGGCTTCAGCTGTTGCCACTGCCTTTGTCTCAGATAAGGTACTTGCGATATTAACAATACACTGTTCACCTTGACAAAAGTCATACAGAGGAATTTCATCACTCCCTGCAGTACTAATGGAGAGTTTAACATTACCATCTATTAGATACAAAATATCTTTACAAATATCACCTTCATAAAAAAGTATGGTACCTTTTGATATCTCAACATATTTTGATTTTGATTTTAAAATCTCTAACTCTTTTTTATCTAGTTCACTAAAAAAATCAAACTG